>CAOKHR010000181.1 GCA_948468325.1 uncultured Lachnospiraceae bacterium
TTCTTGTCCAGGTTCTCTTCTTTCTGCACGATACGTCTTTCATTACGCTGGATTTCAGCCCTTCGCTCACGGATTTCTCTGTCCAAATCATTTTTGCTTTTAATTGTCTCTTCTTTGACTTCCAACAGAGTTTCCCTCTTCTTCGTCTCGGCCGTTTTTACTGCTTCATCAATGATTTCTCTGGCTTTTTCTTCCGCACTTCCGATTTTCTGTTCTACAACCTTTTTGCGGTAAGCCGTTGTCACCAGATAAGTAACCGGCACAGCAATCACAAGCGTGACTATCACAGCAATAACTACTTCTAGCACAGGAACACCTCCTTTATTCAATTTTCATTGTACATATAACAAAACATAGTCCATCTGTCATAATTAACAACATTTAAATTTTAAACTTTATTCTAAAGTATGTCAAGCATTTTATAAATCATACCTTCCATCGTAGTAACTATTCAGCCTTCGGCTTCATAGTTACGGAATCCGCCCCATTTGGAGTTTGCCTGCGGCAAAGGGGCGAATTCCCTCTTGGCAGAATATACGCGTTCTTACAGACTTTTCAGTAAATGCAAAGTCCTGGGCTGAATAGTTACCCGTCATACCCTCTGTTCATTACGGCCAAAATATCAGAACTTTGAAAACCTCTGCGCATCAGAAACTGGTAAATTCTGCGGTATTCATTGCGGTCTGCCGAATCCGGACAGAAATTTTTCTTTTCCAACAGCCTGTATATCTGCTCTCTTTCATCTGCGGCAAATTCTTCTTCCATACAGCGCTCAATCATATCTTTTTGTACACCGCGCTGCATCAAGTCTCTTTTTAATCGCGTTTTGCTGCGCTTATCCTGATGAAAACGGATAAATGTCCTGGCATACCGTTCGTCATCCAGATAATGATATTTTTTGACATAGGATATTGCATCTTCCACTGCTTCAGACGGATATGCGCTCTGCAAAAGCTTCTCCCGAAGCTGGTATTCTGTCCTCTCCTGCCGCTCCAGTAAATGCATTGCCCGCTTTACCGCACGCTTTCCGATTACTTCATGCAGCATATGCTGATACTGTTCTTCCGATAACTCTGCCCCTTTCGCCAGAGAAAGCTCATTTGCCTCACCGCGGTACAGCCATAAACTGAAATTCCCGTTTAAACAGATTTCTATCCGGCCTTTATCGGCTGTTTTGTATTCCGTGACTATATACTGCATCATGCTTTTTCTTCTGTCTTCTTTTCTTCTGCTTTCTCTTCGGCCGGCGTCTCTTCGGCAGATTCATCCAGATTATAATGTGCACGGACTTTCTCTTCCACTTCACTGCAAATCTGGGGATGGTCTTTCAGATACTGTTTGGCATTCTCACGTCCCTGCCCGATCTTCTCTCCATTGTACGCATACCATGCGCCCGATTTATTTATGACATTGCAGTCCGCTGCAAGGTCAATCAGATCACCTTCTCTGGAAATTCCCTGCCCGAATACAATATCAAATTCTGCTTCACGAAACGGCGGCGCCACTTTATTCTTTACAACCTTGATACGCGTATGGTTCCCGACAATTTCTCCCGCCTGTTTTAAGGCCTCAATTCTTCTTACATCCAGCCGCACAGAAGAATAAAACTTCAATGCACGGCCGCCGGTTGTCGTCTCCGGATTGCCAAACATAACACCTACTTTTTCACGAAGCTGATTGATAAAAAGAACGATGCAGTTGGTCTTGCTGATGACAGACGTAAGCTTTCTAAGCGCCTGTGACATCAGTCTTGCCTGAAGTCCGACATGGGAATCCCCCATATCACCGTCAATCTCTGCTTTGGGCACAAGTGCGGCCACAGAATCCACGATTACAATATCCACTGCACCGGAACGCACCATCGTCTCTGTGATTTCCAGCGCCTGCTCACCGCTGTCCGGCTGAGAAATATAAAGATTGTCAATATCCACGCCAATATTCTTCGCATATACCGGATCAAGCGCATGTTCCGCGTCGATAAATCCGGCAATGCCTCCCATCTTCTGCACTTCCGCAACAACATGCAGAGCCACCGTTGTCTTTCCGCTTGATTCCGGTCCGTAGATTTCAATCACACGTCCCTTGGGAAGTCCTCCGATTCCAAGCGCAAGATCCAGACTCAGACAGCCGGTCGGAACGGCATCCACGTTCATCCGTCTGGCAGATTCGCCCAGTTTCATAATAGAGCCTTTTCCATACTGTTTCTCAATATGCGAAATCGCAGCGTCTAATGCTTTTTTCTTATCGTCCTGATTTTCTATTTTTTTCACTTCTTTTTTGTCTTCTTTTGCCATATGATTCTCCTTTATGCAAACTTATGTTCGTTTTCTTGTTATAATAGTAGTATACTTTCCTCAAAAAGTCAATCGAAATTTTTAATATTTTAATATTAGGGGATTTAAATCTTCAGTTTACCGGCAGACACGCGGTTTGGAACTCTGCGTATACCCCTGTAAATACGGGTATGTGATAAAAAGAAAAAAGACAGCCGGTTTCTTTCCGGCTGTCTTTCAGTATAATTTCTGTTCCTGCTGTTGTCAAGCTTTATCCTCTAAACCACATTTGCACAAATAAATGAATAAACCTGTTAAAAATGCCACGAACATACCGCCTATAATCTTTTTGCCCATCATTCATTTCCTCCTTCGTTTTATTTGTCTAATCTTATTTTACAGCAAAAAAATCGAAAAATAAAGCTGTTTTTCTTTAAAATTTCCTTAACTTTCCTGCATAAATTTTTTCAGTTCTTCTGCCTGCTGCACACCGGAAACACGCTTTACAAACACGCCTTTATCCATCAGAATAAGAGTCGGAATACTCATAATCTGGTATTTTAGCGCAAGCGCCGCTTCCTCGTCTACATTTACCTTCCCGACTTTCACTTTATCTCCCATTTCCTCCGCAAACGCATCCAGAATCGGTGACTGCATTTTACACGGCATACACCAGTCTGCCCAAAAATCCAGAATCACCGGAACTTTGCTTGCCAGTACTTCATCCTCAAAATTATCATTTGTAATTGTTACAATATCCATGTTTAAAGCCTCCTTTTTCTCATTTAATTTCTTCCGAATTCAGAAAGTACAAGCCCTTTATTTCGCTCTAAAGTCATGCCGACGCTCCACTCATTGACAAAAATTAATAAGGGATTTCCTTTTAAATCCTGAATTTTTTTCATATCGGATGTTCCTGTCAGTTTATCCATATCCATCTCTTTGCTCTCAATCCAGCGGATATATTCATGCGGCATATTTTCCAGACGAATCTCCACATTATATTCATTTAAAAGACGATATTTTAAAACGTCAAACTGCAAGACACCTACTACCCCTACTATGATTTCCTCCATTCCCATTCCGTATTCCTGAAAGATCTGAATCGCTCCTTCCTGGGCAATCTGCATAATTCCTTTGACAAACTGCTTGCGCTTCATGGTATCAAGCTGCCGCACTCTTGCAAAATGCTCCGGCGCAAAAGTCGGGATGCCTTCAAACTGATATGGCTTTGCCGCAGTCGTAATCGTATCTCCAATCGAAAAAATGCCCGGGTCAAATACGCCGATAATATCTCCCGCATAAGCTTCCTCAATAATCTTCCGGTCCTGGGCCATCATCTGCTGGGGCTGGGACAGTTTGATTTTTTTATTGCCGCCCTGCACATGAATCACTTCCATTCCGGCCGTAAATTTTCCGGAACAAATACGCATAAACGCAATACGGTCCCTGTGGTTTTTATTCATATTGGCCTGAATTTTAAACACAAATGCAGAAAAATCTTCATCAAAAGGGTCCTTTTCGCCCAGATTGGATTTTCTCGGCAATGGGGAAAACGTCATCTGCAGAAAATGTTTTAAAAATGTTTCCACACCGAAATTTGTAAGCGCCGAACCAAAAAATACCGGAGACAGCTCTCCCTTTGAGACAAAATCTATGTCAAATTCCGCGCTTGCGCCGTCTAAAAGCTCTGTTTCTTCCATCAGTTTTTGATAGTTTTCTTCACCGATTTCCTGCAAAAGCGCCTTATCTTCGATAGAAATAACTTTTTCCTGTCCCTCTTTTGTCCCTTTTTTTGTATCGCTGTATAGCATGACTTCTTTTCTGTTCCTGTCATAAACACCTTTAAAATTTTTACCGGAACCAATCGGCCAGTTAACCGGACAAGTGGCAATTCCAAGCTCTTTTTCAATTTCATCCAGCAGCTCAAACGTGTCATTGGCGTCTCTGTCCATTTTATTGATAAACGTAAAAATGGGAATGTGCCGCATAACGCATACTTTAAATAATTTCCTTGTCTGGGCCTCAACACCTTTGGAGCCGTCAATCACCATAACGGCCGAATCTGCCGCCATAAGCGTACGGTACGTATCCTCCGAAAAGTCCTGATGTCCCGGCGTATCCAGTATATTGATACAGTATCCCCCATAATTAAACTGCAATACAGAAGATGTTACTGAAATTCCTCTTTCTTTTTCAATTTCCATCCAGTCCGATACTGCATGTCTTGCCGTTGCTTTTCCTTTTACTGAACCCGCAAGATTAATTGCCCCGCCGTAAAGCAGAAATTTCTCCGTCAGCGTTGTCTTTCCTGCATCCGGATGAGATATAATTGCAAATGTTCTTCTTTTCTCAATTTCTTTTCTTAAATCAGCCAAATCTGTTCCTCCAAAACTAATTGATTACTGCTGCCGCCATTTCCCGCTGTTCTCTGTGCCTTTGCTCCACCAGATTTTTGGGCCAGGCAATCAGCCCATGATTATGCCACGGGTCATTAAAATAATAAGATTTTTCATCGTATCCAACCAAAAGCATACAATGCTCATTGGAAATCCAGGTAAACACGGAACCGTCAGGCAAATACCACTTAGGCCCCGCAATTGTTTCTTTTAAATCAATACTTGCCCAGAAAACCACCGGCATATCTTTATCCAGAAAATCGGTCAAAATTCCGGCCATCGGCATCCCTGTAATGTCAACTGCCTGAAATTTCACTTTTTTCTCCGCAAATACTTTGTTTAATGTTTGTACAATTACCGGAGCATAACAGCCAAAGGAATCCTTATCATAAGGACTCCCCGCAAAACACCGAAAGGGGTTCGGCCCATAAAGCCGCCCCTCCCTTTCGTGCATAGATTCTTTTTCCAGATAATTTTCAATAAATTCATCCACAGAAATCGAAATGCCCAGATAATTTAAAAGCATAACAGCCGAAACACTCTCGCATCCAGTAGGATAATCTCTTGTCTGATCAATATAAGGAGCATGGATTATTTTTTTCATGCCTGCACCCTGCTGCTTTTTTTGCGAAGAATATACAATGTCAAAATCAGAACTACTGC
>CAOKHR010000182.1 GCA_948468325.1 uncultured Lachnospiraceae bacterium
AGCAGCAGTATTTCTTTGTATCTGCCAGTGTGCAGCGTGCAATTGCCAGATTTAAGAAAATGCATTCCAATATTTTTGATTTGCCGAAGAAAGTGGCATTCCAGTTAAATGATACGCATCCGACTGTAGCAGTAGCAGAGCTTATGCGTTATCTGGTTGACGAAGAAGAGCTGCAGTGGGACGATGCATGGGATATTACAACAAAAGTATGTGCATATACCAATCATACGATTATGGCGGAAGCGCTGGAGAAATGGCCGATTGAGATTTTCTCCAGACTTCTTCCGAGAATTTATCAGATCGTTGAGGAAATCAACCGCAGATTCATTCTTCAGATACAGCAGAAATATCCGGGTGACAATGGCAAGATTGAGCGTATGGCAATTATTTATAACGGCCAGGTGAAGATGGCGCATCTGGCAATTGCCGCGGGACATTCTGTAAACGGTGTGGCAAGGCTGCATACGGAAATCTTAAAGAATCAGGAATTAAAAGATTTCTATGAAATGTATCCGGAGAAATTCAACAATAAGACAAACGGTATCACACAGAGGAGGTTTTTGCTGCACGGCAATCAGCTTCTGGCCGCATGGGTAACGGATCATATTGGCAGCGAGTGGATTACTGATTTGAGCAAGATTGAGAAAGTAGCGCTTTACGCAGACGACGAGAAGGCGCAGCATGAATTTATGAATATCAAATATCAGAATAAACTCCGCCTTGCAAAATATATCAAAGAGCACAACGGTATTGATGTAGATCCGCGTTCTATTTTTGACGTACAGGTAAAACGTCTGCATGAGTATAAGAGACAGCTTTTAAATATACTTCATATCATGTATCTTTACAATGAGCTGAAAGAACATCCGGACAGGGAATTTTATCCGAGAACTTTTATTTTCGGTGCAAAGGCAGCGGCAGGATATAAGATTGCAAAACTGACAATTAAGCTGATTAACAGCGTTGCCGAAGTTATCAATAACGACAGAAGCATCAACGGAAAGATTAAAGTAGTATTTATTGAAGATTACCGTGTGTCCAATGCAGAATGGATTTTTGCGGCTGCAGATGTCAGCGAGCAGATTTCCACGGCCAGCAAGGAGGCATCCGGCACCGGTAACATGAAGTTTATGTTAAACGGAGCAGTTACAATCGGTACAATGGACGGAGCAAACGTAGAGATGTTAGAGGAAGTGGGCAAGGAAAATATGTTTATTTTCGGTATGAGTTCTGACGAAGTCATTGCCCATGAAAAGAACAGAGATTATAATCCGATGCAGATTTTTAATAATGATCAGGACATTCGTAAGGTACTGATGCAGTTAATCAACGGATTTTATTCTCCGCAGAACAGCGAACTGTTCCGTGAACTGTACAATTCACTGTTAAATACACAGAGCACACGTTACGCGGATACGTATTTTATCCTTGCTGATTTCCATTCCTATGCACAGACGCAGAAAGAAGTCGAGGAAGCATATAAAGACGAGAAGCGCTGGGCAAAGATGGCAATGCTCAATACGGCTCATTCCGGTAAATTTTCTTCTGACCGTACCATTTTGGAATATGTGGATGACATCTGGCATCTGGATAAGCTTGTCGTGGAGACAAAAGAAGCATAATTTCCAAAGAGTAATTCCTATAGAAAAGCCCGCCGAATCAAAAAGGTTTGGCAGGCTTTTTGTATAAAAATTAAATAATAAGTGTTTAATATTTTTGTATTATTTGGGTATATAATTTGACATTTGACTTAAAAGAAAGTAAAATAATATATAAATACGCGTTTATGCGGAAATTTTTTGTGGACATTTTATATTATGAAAGGAAAAGAGGAGGTAGAAATTATTGGGTAAGAGAGTAAGGTTACAGGAAGGAAAGAGATTTTTATGTGCGCTTCTTTCTCTGGCTATGGTTCTGGTAATGATTCCGGCATCCAGATTAGAGGCGTCAGAGCAGGATGAGACGGCTGTCGAAACGATTACGACAGACATGCAGGATTCTGCGAGAAAAAATTACTTTACATTCAGTGGATCGGGATGGACAAAGAATGTGGGCGATTCCTATGTTACCGCCAGTTCATCGGAAGAACGCTACTATGAAATTTATTTTGAGGGAAATGCGGTTTCCGTATGGGCAAATAAAGCACCTGCACACGGAACCGTAAAGTATACTGTAGACGGACAGCATGAACAAACGGTAAATTTAAACAATGCCACCCGTATACAGCCCATGGTCGTTTATACGGTTGACGGACTTGCAGAGGGGCAGCATGTATTAAAAGCACTTGCCGTGGATAAGGTAAATCAGGTTGCTTATGCAGAAGTAACGCATAAGCCGTATATTGGCGGAACGCCAAATCTCGGAGGTACGATTGAGGATACGAATGAGCAGTATACGCAGAACCGCTATTCCGAGATTGCAGCTAAAAATGTATCCGAGGCAAAACTTTCCGCGTGGAAAAATGATAAGGCGACAAGTGAGCTGGTGCTTTTTTCCAAAGACTGCAGTCTGGAAAATGTCAGCGTAACAGCCGGCAGCCTGACAAGCGGCAGCAATACAATTGCGGCAGACAACGTTAAAACAACATTTATTAAGTCCACAAAAGCTTATAACGGCGCGTATTTAGGTTATGGCAGCAAGGATCGTGAGATTCCGGTGGGAAACAGATCCGAATCCTCCGATATTCTGTATCAGCAGGGAGGTTCTGTCGATATGGCATGGAACAGTCTGCAGCCGGTATGGGTGGAATTTAATATCCCAAAAGACGCGGCGGCCGGAATTTATACGGGTACGCTGACTGCTTCGGCAGACGGCCTTGACGAACCTCTTATTTTTACCTATACGGTAGAGGTGGCGGATATAACGCTGCCGGATGCGGATACGTATGCGGAGACGTTTGATATTGAATTGTGGCAGTATCCGTACAGCAGTGCGGAATATTATGGTGTAGAGCCATTTTCGGATGAGCATCTCGCGCTTATGGAATCTTCCATGCTGAAATATAAAGAAATCGGAGGACATGCGATTACTACGACGATTTCGGAGGAAGCCTGGAGCGGACAGACTTACAGTGCCAATGAGGTGCATTATCCGTCTATGGTCAAATGGACGAAAAATGCAGACGGCAGTTTTTCTTATGATTTTACGGCTTTTGACAAATGGGTAACGTTCTGCAAAGAGCTTGGCATAGGTGATAAAATAGTGATTTACAGCATTGCTCCATGGCATTTTTCGTTTACTTACTGGGAAGGCAGCGAGCTGAAATATGAAGTATTTGGCAGTAGAAATGGAATAAATGATCTGGATAGATATAACGAGGTATGGGGAGACTTTTTAAGGAAGCTGGTTGATCATCTGGATGAAAAAGGATGGTTTGACGAGTCGTTTATCGGCATTGACGAAAGAGGCTTTTCCGCGGCGGCATTTGACATTGTTGAGTCTGTTGAGAATAAAGACGGAAAAAAATTAAAAACAGCAGGCGCCATGGATGGATTTGTAGGTCAAAAAGATCTGGCGATGCGTGTAGACGATTTAAACGTAGGAGACAATGCTGCTGCTGCTCATCCTAAGGAATTTAAAGAGCTGTTGGAAGAGAGAACCGAAAAAGGGCTTAAAACAACGCTCTATTCCTGTACGGAACATAAGCCGGGCAATTTTTCCTTAAGTTCGCCTGCAGAAAGTTACTGGTCGATTGTGAATGCGGCAAAGGCGGGGACGGCAGGATTTTTGCGCTGGGCATATGACGCGTGGGTAGAAGATCCGCTTCGTGATGCAACGCATAATTCATTTGAACCTGGCGACTGCTTTTTGATCTATCCGGATGAAAAGGACGCCCCCAATCCGGAAAGTAAGAGTTCAGTGCGTTTAGAGCGCATGGCGGAAGGTATTCGGGATGTAAATAAACTGATTTATCTTGAAAAAATGGATCCGGATCTTGCGGATGAGATTCAGGATTTATATGGTAAAATTAAGACGACGGCAACTACGGGAAGATCATATCTGACAGATGAGCAAAAAGCCAGCCTGAAACAGGAAATGTCGGATTTTAAAGCAGGCGTGGCGAAAATAACAGATAAATATGTGAAGTCGGTTACGCCGGGGCTGCACGTACTGGAATCGGAAAAGACGCTGGAAAAAGGCAAGAAATGGGAGATTCCATATATTTTTGTTTCCGAAACGGAAAATGCAAAAATAATTTTTGAGTCAAAAGACCCTTCCGTTGCAACGGTAGACGCAAAAGGCTTTGTTACGGCAAGAGGAACCGGTGAGACGACGATTGCGCTGCTGCACAGACAGACAGGATATACGGCTTCCGTTAAGATTATTGTGCCCGAGCAGGCTGAAAAGCCGGTTGGAGAAATGTGCATCAGCAATGCCCTGACAGATTACAGACTGCCGGAGAAGTATTTGTCGGATGTGCTGAAAGAAGATCCTGCGGGAGACGAGCATTATCTTGGACAGCCGGATATGATTATGCTGGACGATAATCAGACGCTGTATACCGTATTTCCGGTAGGCCATGGAAAAGGCCGCATCATTATGATGGTGAGTCATGATGCGGGGGAGACGTGGGAGAGAAAGACGGATACTCCAACATCGTGGAATACTTCTTATGAAACGCCTACGATTTATAAACTGAAGCTGGCGAACGGAGAGACAAAACTGATTCTGATCTCTGGGCGTCCGCAAAACTTTGGGGCGCCGACCGGAGGATGGGATACTTCTATATCGGATGATGAAGGAGAGACATGGTCTGAGTTTCGGTCACATTGGCCGAATGTTGACGGTTCGTTTAATCAGGGTGTTGTCGTAATGGCAAGCTTAATCCAGATGAAGGAAAACGGTGAATATATTGATAAATGGATGGGTGTCTATCATAATGGGAATAATTTCATTAACTATAAGTCGTATCTGACATTTGATGAAAATGGCAAAGATCAGTGGACTGAGCCGGAGCCTTATCTGAGTGAATATCGGGCCATTGAGAACAGCCATCAAATCTGCGAAGTCGGAATGTTCCGTTCTCCTGATGGAAGCAGAATTGTAGCTTTGGCAAGAAATCAGACGCATAACGGTCCGGCAACCATGTTTTGGTCGGACGATGAAGGGGAAACATGGAGTGAGCCGGTTCCGCTTCCGGGGTCACTGGCGGGAGAACGCCATAAAGTATTATATGATCCGACGGATCCCACAGGCCAGAGGATTATAATTCCGTTCCGTGAGATCAAATATGATTTAAACGGCAATAACAGGTTTGACGGAGGATCTGACTGGGTAGCGGGCGACTGGGTAGCATGGGTC
>CAOKHR010000183.1 GCA_948468325.1 uncultured Lachnospiraceae bacterium
GTACATACAACCAGAACATTTTTCCCTTTCAACTGTTTCAGCGCCTGGACGCTCTTTTTGTCTGACAGGTCACCAAAATAGATTGTCTGTTTTTTATACTGCTCAACTACCATATTTCTCCTGTACCTCTTCTTTCTTTGAATTTAAACCAAAGAGTATTCCAATCACAATATATACAATAATCCAGCTCTCCACGGAAAACGGCTCTTCCAATGTATCTGTCATCGCCTGCATAAAAAATCCGGATGTCAGCGCCAGCGGCAGGAACCGGTATGCCCCTGCGCTCTTTGCGTATCGGGCGCCGTAAAAAAAAATCATGCACCACATAGCTGTATAAGGAAGCAGCGCTAAAATACCATACAGGTATGCAACATAGGAAAACGCATTGTGCGAGTGTGTTGCAACGCCGTTGATCTGCTCCTTATTAAAATGCCCCCATAAATTTAATTTACGTATATAAGATTTCCATAATGTGAACCTCCCTGATGCAAACCCGTCTAATGACTTGGGTTTTAACAGTGCGCCAGATTCATTTTCTCCATCCGCCGCATAAACAATTTTCCCTCCTGTGTACGAATCATTCAGGATTCTGTCTTCCTCCGGTTCAAAAGCCAGATACTCTATCCTGTCCGGAAATACTGACTGAACAAACAATATGGTATGTTCCGCCGCATAAGATACCGGAAAAAGCAAAATTGCCGTCTGCAGTACAAATAACAGCTTTTTCTTTCCGGACTCCCGGCTTTTGCGCCCCCACCGAAACAGGTATAAAAGCACTAAGGCCATTCCTGTCAGCATGCCTCCCCGGCTTCCCGTACGCAGCAGGAAAAAAAGAATCAGACACAGTTCCAGACTTAGAAACAGCCGTAACGCAGCATTCTTTTCTTTTTTACAGAGCAAATCCTTCGCCTGTGATAAATCAACTGCCAGCAGCATAATCAAAAAGGAGACAAATACATTCTGATTATTGTAAATACCACTGTACGGAAGTTTGGGAAGATAAGTCCTTGCAAACACGCTGATAACTGTCGTAATCCAGAATACAATTTTCAATGCATATGATATATCTGCCAGAATCCGGCAAGGTTCTTTTCTTCCTCCCCAAATCCAGAACCATACTGCATACACAATCAAAAACAAAAGACCTATACCCGGCCATTTTTTCTGTACAAAAATGCCTGATATTGTAATCAGAACAGAATACCAAAACCACGCCCGAAACAGTGAATGGTTCCATGCCTGTCTTTTTGGCCGCTCCTCCAAAGATGTAATGGCAAATAAAAACAGCACCAGCGCCGCGGCCAGATAGTGAAACGGGATTGCTCTTGTGCGCAGCCCGTATCCGCGCATATAGATTTCTGCTAAAATCCATGCTGCCAATGCGATAGTCCGCATTACGGATCCGGCCTTTTTACTGTTTGTTCTGATCAGCTTCACTTTTATGCCATACATTACATCTGCTGTCTTTCTGACAGCCCTCAGATAACAGGAAATGCATTTTCTTTCTGCCCTCCGAAATGGCAGAAGAGGATCTATCTGTTTTCTCTTTCTTAAAACAAGAATAACAAACGTCACGCCTGTATATACAAATATTGCGAGTATTCCGGCAAATACCATTTTTTTTCTGTCAATTTGAATAAGCTTCCGCCGCAGCTGCAGTCCGTCAAACCGAAACTGCGTACCTTTCTGATTATTGATGCCTACAAGCAGGTTCTTGCACCTGGGAAGTTTTAATTCAAAAATCTCTTTTCCGCCTTTTATCTCAATTTTCTGCGTTTTTATTATATTCCAGCTTTCGTCGCATGCCGAAATATCCAAAATCAGTTTTTCTGTATTTAAATGAGAAATATCTGTTACGGCATACTTCCATTTTCTCCCTGTAACCGTTAAATATTCTGCCGCCGCATCCTCCGTTACGGTAAAAAAATCGTCCGTGGCATTCCGGTAAGAAAGTCCTGCCCACTCTGACTGTAACGTCAGAGGAAATATTTCATCTATCTCTCCTCCGTCATAAAAGCACTCCGGATGAAAACCTCCGGTCGCTGCCGTGGATGCCGCAACAAAAACAAGCAGGACGCCCCCCAGCAGCCAGACTATTTTTTTTACAAATTTTTCCATTTTTAATCCTCTAGTACGAGATAAAATTCCTCAATTGCCTTTTGATTATATTCTTCCAAATCAAAATGATAATCTTTCGGGACTTCTCCTTTTGCAAATGCAAGCAGTCCTTTCAGAATATCTTCTTTTTCCATGCCGGTCAGATATTGTCCGTTCTCTACACACACCGACGGTGCAACACCATAATCAGACATCACAATCGGCATATGGAGTACCCTGGCTTCTAATACGACAAGCCCCTGACCCTCAAAATAAGACGGAAATACGAAGCAGTCGCAGTGTTTCATCAATAAAAACGGATTTGTCAGATTACCGGTAAAAATAATATTTTTTTCCAGCCTTTCCCTTGCTGTCAGCGTCTGCAGTTCTTCCATAAGAACCCCTTTGCCGATAATAAAAAGACGGCTCCCGGGATATTCTTTCAAAAATTCCTGAAATGCCAGTATCAGGTTCCGATGATTCTTTTCCTCGGAGAGCCTGCCCATCGTCACAAAATAAAACTCTCCCTCGCCCCTTTCAAGGGGAAACATTTTCATTGTACCGTCAACGGATGTCTGTACACTGTCACAGACCAGGTATTTTCTTCCGTCAGCGGCTGTCAGTACCGAATCTGTCTCAGCCATGGAAATCTTTTCATCCAGACGCTCTTTATCTATGATATTCGTCACATAGCAAAAACGGTCGTTTATCTCTTCGTTTCCCAGCTTCTGCCTGTTTAATTCCATCAGCGGCTGATTGACGGCCACGATTTTATCAAACCTGGAATACATCGAAATTAAGCCCTTAAGGGTTACATGCATATGCTTTAATTTCCCACAGTTGATCGTTTTAAAATCCTCTTTCAAATCCTGGTGCTCCCAGATCAGCCTCTTTTCTGCGGGAACCTCCAAAAGAAGCAGCGGCGTCGAAACCGCGTATCCTGAAAAATCAATAATATAATGATATGATGTATTTCCCAGTACACGCTGTGCCAGCCGTTTTAATAAGCCCCTGCACTTCTTATAAATTTTTTCTTCTTCTTTTCCGCTAAGTCCGTATTTTTTTAAATAGATTGTCCAAAGCTGTTCCTCTTTTGTCATCGGATCAATTCCCCTGCATGCAATTACACGCGCCCTTTTATCAATCCGCATTAAATTTCTCTGGCCGTAGAAACCGTCTCTGACACGGCAAAACACTGTAACATCGTACCTGTCATAATCAATCTTCTTCAATAGGGCCAAAAGAGCCTCCGTTACTCCATTCATTGCTAAACCGGCGCCATAGAATAACAGCTTCTTTTTCTCTGTCTCAAACCCTTTTTCTGGTTTTATTGTTTCTTTTTGATCAATGACTGTTTCCAAGATTGCTCCGGCCTGCTTCCCTGCATCTGCAACCAGTACTTTACCCTCATAAATCCCCCTTAACCTGAACACATTCTTTAATAACTCACATGCCTCTTCACTGTTGGTAAGCACAAAATCTGATAAAAGAAGATTATGCATGTGGCCTGCCGCACGGTAAGCATCCATATCCCTTTCCATAGATTCTATCTTTGCACTGTCAAATTCCCGAATGCTCAGATAAACCTGGTCTTCACGCTTGACAAAATGATAAGGAAAATTGCCCCCCTGAAACAGGTATCTGGCTGTCGCTAAAATCTCATAGTATTTCTGTGGAATTTCATTTTTAATGCAAATATATTCCACATTTTCGTACTGTGCATATTCCTTTTTAAGCTGACGGTATTCCCCCCATTTCGAAACAACCCAGACATGATGATACTCTTTAAAATCCGGCCTTGCAGCAAATTCCTCAAACAAGGCAGTCAGCACGGCAAACTGCCGTCTCCCTTTTCCGGATTCGTACAGTACTTTTTTTTCTACTTTTTTCTCTTTCAGACATTCCCCGTAGTAACGACATTCCGGATCATACTGTTCAATTACATCCCTGTTATTCTCAA
Source organism: uncultured Lachnospiraceae bacterium (assembly GCA_948468325.1). Lineage (GTDB taxonomy): Bacteria > Bacillota > Clostridia > Lachnospirales > Lachnospiraceae > Roseburia_B. The sequence continues at coordinate 4,058 of CAOKHR010000183.1, forward strand.
GGATTTCTGCCCAGTTCTGCCTGATCCTTTTTTTTTCATCAAAATATCCTCTGATTCCAGACATGCCGCACCTCCTTTTTGTACAAAACGCCAAAATTATTCTTCCGGTATCAGGCGGATAATATCTTTAAATGGCATACACATTTCATCCGCTTCTTTTGCCCTGTGATTTTTCAGTATTGTCTCTGCAATTTTCTGCATTGCAGGAAATGCGCTTCTTGTAAGCTGATTTGCATAAATAACAATATTGATATTGCGTGCCGCAAACTCCTCTTCGGTTACACTGTTAAACGAAGTCGGAACAACAACTAACGGCGTCGTCTTATCTTTCTCGCGGAATTTTTCACAAAATTCAAATATTTCGGAAGGATCCTTCTTACGGGAATGAATCATAATACCATCTGCCCCTGCTTCTATAAATGCAAATGCGCGCGTTAAAGCATCTTCCATTCCCCGCTCTAAAATGAGGCTTTCAATTCTGGCAATCAGCATAAAATCACTTGTTTTAAGCGCTTTTTTGCCCGCGCGGATTTTCTCCGAAAAATGCTCTATGGAATCCTGTTTCTGTACAACTTCGTTGCCAAACAGAGAATTTTTCTTCAGCCCCGTTTTATCTTCAATAATACAGGCAGATACGCCAATCCGCTCTAATGTCTTTATGTTATATACAAAATGCTCAATCAGTCCGCCGGTATCCCCGTCAAAAATAATCGGCTTCGTAGTAACTTCCATAATATCTTCAATGGTACGCAGACGAGAAGTCATATCAACTAACTCAATATCCGGTTTACCTTTCGCCGTAGAATCGCAAAGACTGGAAACCCACATAGCGTCAAACTGATACGCCTTGCCGTCTTCTAATACCTGTGTCTTTTCTGCTATGATGCCTGTCAGGCCGCTGTGTGTCTCAATTGCCGTCACAGTCGTCTTCATGCCAAGCAGCTTTTTTAAACGGCTCCTCCTGATGTCCGGAATCGAAAGCTGGTCTCTGGAAGCATCCTCAAGCCTCTGATACTGTTCGTCGTCAGAATAAGGAAACTCCTTTAAAATACCGCCGTAAGAAGCCAAAACTTCAATTGCTTCCGCACGGATTGCTTTTTGAAATCCCTCTTTCCAGTTATCTCCGTGTACCAGATAATCCGGTTTTAATGCCTCAAGGTTCTTCTTATAACTCAGCGTATCCTGCGGAATTACTTTTGCAACGCCGCGTATA
>CAOKHR010000184.1 GCA_948468325.1 uncultured Lachnospiraceae bacterium
CCCAGCGGCCAATTGTATATTTTGTACAACGGACGTTTTCGAACAGATTCTTTCACAAAACTTCTCTTGCTTTTCGTATCTGCGCCTCGTCCGTTCGGAAAATATCAAATTCACTCAATCCGGGAATCCCCATATTCACACGTTCATTCCGGTAAACCATGCCGCTGTTTATAATTTCTTTTCCGGACATATGAAAGCTTGCTTTTGCAAGCTCATCTTTTAACTCTGCACTCACCGATGCATTTACACCGGCTCCGACAAGAAGCTCTATCCTGTCTCCGGCCAAATCGGAAAGCCTCTTTAAAACTTCCCTGCCTTCCATGCAGTTTGCCGCCTGTCCGGAAGTAAGTACCGTGTCTATGCCAAGATCGATCGCTTCCAAAAGAGTCTGGTACGGATCTTTGCATACGTCAAATGCCCGATGCAGCGTCATATGAATACCGTCCGCACGTTCCCGCAGCATCTTCATTCTCTCCAGATTAAGAGAACCATCCGGCAAAAGACAGCCTGTCACTACGCCGTCTGCCCCCAGCTCTCGAAACATTTCTATATCCTCTGCAATCATTTCAAATTCCGCATCCGTATATAAAAAATCTCCGAAACGGGGACGGATTAAAACATTTAATTCTATGTTGCACGCCCGCCTTATTTGTTTAAACTGACTGACTCCCGGCGTCGTCCCTCCAATCACAAGATTTGCGCAGACTTCCAGACGGTCTGCACCTGCCCTTTGCGCAATCACTGCAGATTCCACGGAATCCACGCAGACTTCTAATTTTCTTCCCATCCTCTGTTCTCCTTTCCCTTCTTCCCGTTTAAAAGAATTCTCTTCCAAGCGAAAGCTCCACCCTCGTACCTTCTCCTTCTTTTGATGTAATCCGGATGCCGTGTGAAAGAGAATCCAGAATTTTTTTTGAAAGATACAGACCGATGCCCGTGGATTTTTCCTGCGCTCTTCCATTAAATCCGGTAAATCCCCTTTCATAAATTCTGGGAATATCTTCCGCCGCTATGCCCCTTCCGGTATCTTCAATGACAAGCGTCATTTCTTTATCTTTATCCATATAAATGAAAATCGAACCCTGATCCGTATATTTGAGTGCATTTGATAAAATCTGCTTTAAAACGAACAAGAGCCATTTTTTATCTGTTACCACAATGACGTCAGACTCTGTCATCTGCAGCGCAATTCTTTTTGAAACAAACATTCTGGCAAAATATTTTACTGCCTGCTTTACAATCCCAAACAACGGATATTGCTGCAGCAGCAAATCTGCATGCATCGTCTCAATCCGTACATACTGCAGTAAAACGTCCACATACTGCTCAATTTCAAACAAACGGCAGGAAAGCTCCCTGCGCCTTTTGTCCGTATTTTCTTTTAGCCCCTCTTCCAGCAAAAGCTTCATCGCCGTAACCGGCGTTTTCATCTGATGCGCCCACACCGTTACATACTCCTGACTGCTAAATTGCTTTTCCCTGCTTTCCCTGACATATTCCTGATGAGACAGGTATAGCTTCTGCAGCAGGCGCTGATAGTCCTCTTCGATCTGATTTTTTGCATCGGGCAGATATTCCAGAGTCTCATCTATCTGTGTAATAGGCTCCTGCAGACGCCTGTGCTTTTTTGCAAATTTTCTGTAATCCCAGATCGCAAACAGAGTAAAAAATACAAAACATAAAAGGGCCGGATACCAGATATACACCAATTCTACCTCTGTCAGAAAAAAGCAGAGTGAAAAAATTCCGACAAAAACAACATCCAGAAATATCCTTCTCTTTTTTTGCCTGAAATATCCATGCATCATACCAGATAACCAATCCCTTTTTTTGTAATGATAAAATCCAGAGCACCGATGTCATTTAACTTTTTGCGGATTCTGGCTACGTTTACCGTCAGCGTATTGTCATCAATAAAGCTCTCGCTCTCCCAAAGGTGCATGATAATTGCATCTCTTGATACCATTTCTCCCGCATTTTCCATCAAAAGCTGCAAAATTTTAAATTCGTTGCGGGTCAGTGCCGCAGAATGCTCCCCATAAAATATTTCGGCATCGGATAAATTCAGACGAAGCCCCTTATGTTCCAAAATATTTACCTGTCCCGTAAAACAATAGCTTCTGCGCAGTATTGCATTAATCTTTGCCGTCAGTACAGAAAGCGAAAACGGCTTTGCTATAAAATCGTCTCCGCCCATCTCCATCGCCGTCACAATATTCATGTCGTCATCTGCCGAAGACAGAAACACAATGGGAACTTTTGAGAATTTCCGGATTTCACTGCACCAGTAAAACCCATTGTAATAGGGGAGTTTTATATCCAGAAGGATTAAATCCGGCTGATATTTTATGACCTCTGACGCAATCTGCCGGAAATCCTCCACACAGTGCACCGCAAAATCCCATTTTTCCAGATGCTCTTTTTCTACCCGTGCAATGTCTTTATCATCTTCCACAATCAATATTTTGTATCCCATCCTCCTGCACCTGACTCGTTTTTAATAAAATACGTGATTTCCGATTACCGTACCTTCCACACCGGAAGACGCCCTGCAAAAATACAAAAAACTGACATTCGTGCCGCCGGAAAGCGCTGCGCCGGCCGCTTTCGTACAGCTTGCCGCAGCTCCTCTTGCCAAAACAACTGCAAACCGTCCGCTGGCTACCGGAGAAAACTGACCTCCCTGATAAATCACACCTGAAACCGTATTCGGAAAGCTTCCGCTTCTGACACGGTTTACTACGACGCTGGCAACTGCTAACTGCCCTTCATAACTTTCTCCGCCGGCCTCACATTCTACCAACGCGGCAAGCATCGCAAGATCACTGGCATTTGATGTAACCGGCCCGCCGCCGGAACCGCCTGTACCCGTACTGCCGGAGCCGCCCGATCCTTCGTTATTTTCTTTTTGTTTTTCTGTCTCTTTTTTCTGTTCGGCTTTCCTTTTCTCCTCTGCTTTTCTCTGCTCTACCGCTTTTTTTCTGGCTTCTTCGGCTTTCTTTCGTTCCAGCTCTTCTTCATATGCTTTCATTTTGGCAATCTGTGCTTCATAACCGTTGACTGTTTCCTGTGCATCCGAAATTTCATCCTGTTTCACCTGAATGCTCTGCTGCGTTTTTGCGATCAGACTGCCCACTTCTTCTTTCTTCTGCTCCATGCTCTTTTGCATCACAACCAGCTCTTTTTCTTCCATCTGCAAATCTTTCTTTTTTTGGGAAATCTGTCTGCAGGTTTCTTCATAAGCATCCAGCATCTGCCTGTCATAACGATTTATATCTTCCACATATTCCGCTCTGTTTAAAATATCTGCCAGAGAACTGCTTCCCAGAAATACAGACGCTAAATCAATGCCCCCGTTTTCATAAATAAAACGAATGCGGAGCTTCATGCTCTCATACTGGCTCTCTTTTGTTCCCTCTGCTTCTTTGAGTTCCCGGGAAGTTGTTTCGATTTCTGCTTCCTTTTCTGTAATCTGTATTTCCAGATCATTCATCTGTGCAGACACATCTGACAGCTGCTGGTTTAATTCAGAAAGTTCCCCTTTCAGCTGGTTTTCTTCTTCTTTTAATGAACCGACTTTTTCTTTGGCATTTTCCTTCTGTTCTTCCAGTTCATTAATTTTTTTCCCTGTATTTTTCAGTTTATCACTTGTCTGGGAAGCTGCCGCATCCCAGGATACGGTCAAAAGAACTGCCCCCATTGCCAGATATACAAAGTTCTTTAAAAAAATTTTTTTCATCTGCAATCACCTTTAAATCCTGCAATTGTACTGATGTCTACCGGTGTCAGCGTTTTATCTGCCATCTCAAGACTTCTTGCCAGAGCATTCGCCGTATCCATTGCCGTGATGCAGTATACCCCTGTCTCAATGGCATTTCTCCGAATCAAAAATCCGTCTCTGCTCTTGTCTCCGTTTCCCTGTGTCGGTGTATCAATGACCAGATCAATCTTATGTCCCAGAATCAAATCCATTACATTCGGGGATTCCTGCGTAATCTTATTGACACGCAGCGCTTCTGCGCCATGTTCATTCAAATATTTCGCCGTACTTCTCGTGGCATAAATTTTATATCCCAAAGCCGCAAAACGTTTTGCCACTTCTACGGCTTCCGGCTTGTCCGCATCTTTTACCGTCATAATCATCTGCTTATACTTTGGAAGTGTTACGCCTGCCCCTAAGAAAGCCTTATATAAAGCCTCATCAAAACTTTTCGCAATTCCAAGGCATTCTCCGGTAGATTTCATCTCCGGTCCCAGAGAGATTTCCGCTCCCCGAAGTTTTTCAAAAGAAAATACCGGAATTTTAACTGCAATGTAATCTCCTTCGGACGCCAGTCCCACAGGATACCCCATTTCTTTTAACGTATTTCCAATCATTACTTTTGTCGCCAGATCCACGATTGGAATTCCTGTCACTTTGCTGATATAAGGTACCGTTCTGGAAGAACGGGGATTGACCTCAATCACATAAACTTCTTCCTCCATGACAATAAACTGGATGTTGATAAGCCCTACGACGTGAAGCGCCCGTGCTAAGCGCTTCGTATACTCTGTAAGCGTTTCCTTCACGTTTTCGCTGATTGTGGAAGCCGGATAAACGGAAATACTGTCGCCCGAATGAATGCCTGTCCGCTCGATATGCTCCATAATTCCGGGAATTAAAATATCTGTGCCGTCGCACACTGCATCCACTTCAATTTCCTTGCCCTGCAGATATTTATCTACAAGAATCGGGTGATCCTGTGCAATCCGGTTGATGATGCCGATAAATTCTTCGATTTCCTGATCGTTATAGGCTATTTTCATTCCCTGCCCGCCAAGCACATACGAAGGGCGTACCAAAACAGGATAACCCAGACGGTTTGCCACCTCTTTTGCCTCTTCTGCCGTAAATACGGTCCCTCCGGCAGCTCTTGGGATTTTTGTTTTCTCTAAAATACGGTCAAACAACTCACGGTCTTCCGCGGCGTCTACATCTTCTGCTTTCGTTCCGTAAATCTTTACGCCCATCTTCATCAGGCTTTCCGTCAGTTTAATTGCTGTCTGTCCTCCGAACTGAACGACAGCTCCGTCCGGTTTTTCAATATTTACGATACTTTCCACGTCTTCCGGCGTCAGCGGCTCAAAATACAGCTTATCTGCCACGTCGAAATCCGTGGAAACTGTCTCCGGATTGTTGTTGATAATAATCGTTTCAAACCCTTCTTTTTTAAATGCCCATGTACTGTGTACACAACAGTAATCAAATTCAATTC
>CAOKHR010000185.1 GCA_948468325.1 uncultured Lachnospiraceae bacterium
CACCAGAAAAATAATGATAAACAGCAGTGTATAATCAAAATATTTAATTTGCTTTTCTCCATTTTTTCCTGATTTCGGACTATGGCTCATAAATTCACTCCTCTAACCTGCATACAATTTCTCTGAAAATTCTGCCGCGCTCCTCATAATTTGTAAACATGCCAAAACTTGCACATGCAGGAGACAGCAGTACTGCATCACCGGAAACGGCGTGCGAATAACAATAATTCACAGCCTCTTCCATAGAATCCGCCATTACAACTGCGCAAAAACCATGTGCTTTTGCCGCTGCTGCAATTTTTTCTCTTGTATCTCCGATTAAGATAAGTTCCTTTACTTTTCCGTTAAAAGCATCTATCCATTCATCATAAGAAGATTCTTTGTCATAACCCCCTCCAATCAGCCAGGTAGGGCGGTTCATCGCTCCAATGCCCTGAATTGCGGCATCCGGATTCGTTGCCTTAGAGTCATTGTAAAATTGTATGCCTCTTTTTTCCGTCACGTATTCTATTCTGTGTTCCACTGCCGTAAATTTCAGTAAAACTTCTCGTACCTTGTCAGGCGGTACGCCAAATCCAAGCGCCATTGCCGCTGCTGCCATCACATTTTCATAATTATGCCTGCCCAGAAGTTTTAATTCTTCTATTTTTACAATTTCCGCGGCCTCTCCTTCTTCGGAAGCATAAATAACATTTCCTTTCAGATAAAGTCCGCTCCAAAGCTTTCTTCTGCTTGAAAACCATATAACTTTTGTCTGTAAACTTTCTCCGAAACTTCTTAACACCTGATCTTCGTAATTGAGCACACAGATTTGGCCTGCCGTCTGATTTTTTGCAATGCTTTCTTTTGCGGCGATATAATTCTCCATCGTATGGTGTCTGTTTAAATGATCCGGCGTAATATTTAAAATTGCCGAAACTTCAGGCGCAAAAGAATGAATCGTCTCCAGCTGGAAGCTGCTGATTTCCGCAGCAATGACAGTTTCCTCCGTTGTATCAGCCGCAACGCTTGCAAAAGGAATCCCGATATTGCCTACCACCTGCACATCGCTGTAATAATTTTTCAAAATTTCTCCCAGAAGCGTTGTCGTTGTCGTCTTGCCGTTCGTTCCTGTAACCGCAAGCACTTTTCCCTTTGCAAAAACATATGCCAGCTCAATTTCTCCCCAGATTAAAACGCCCAGATCCCGCATGTCATTCACCACAGGCAGATCCGTAGGAATCCCCGGACTAAGCACTAAAATATCTGTCTTTCGCATCTCTTCTTCTGTCAGGCAGCCCAGAATAATTTCTATATCTTTTAAATTCGGATTTTTTTCATAAAACGTCTCCGTATCGAAATCTTCTTTGCTGTCGTAAAGCCGGACCGGTATTTTATGCTTTATTAAAAGCTCTGCGGAAGCCACACCGCTTCTTCCGAGTCCCGCAACTAAAAATCTTTTGTTTTTAAGATTCATAGAATCAAACCTCCTACAGTGCCATAAGCGCCACCAGACAAAGAAGCGCCGTAATCACGGAAAATACCGCTACAACTCTTGTTTCCGACCAGCCGCACAGCTCAAAATGATGATGAATCGGCGCCATACGGAAAATACGCTTTCCATGCGTCGCTTTAAAATAAGACACCTGCAGCATAACGGAAATTACTTCTATCATATAAATAAATCCCACAATCGGAATAAATAACGGCATCTGCAGCATATACGCAACGGCCGCCACAAATCCGCCAAGCGCAAGTGAACCGGTATCTCCCATAAATACTTTTGCCGGATAAACATTAAACAGCAGAAATCCCAGCAATGCTCCCACCGCCGCACAGGTTACAGGCTCAATACCGCTTGCGCTGCCCACTGCAACGACACTGAAAAATGTAGCTACCAGTGCAGTAACGCTTGACGCCAGTCCGTCTAATCCGTCCGTAAAATTAACACCGTTCACTGTTCCGATTACAACAAAAAACATCAAAGGAACTGCTCCCATACCCAGATCTAAATACTGTCCTTTTACAAACGGTATTTTCATCAGCAGGGAGATGTCCGTATAATTTAAAATATAATAAACAAAAACTCCGGTTACGGCAATTTGCAGCAGCATCTTCTGCCATGCCAAAAGTCCGTCGGAACGTCTGAGTACAACTTTTAAATAATCGTCTAAAAACCCGATTGCGCCAAAACCGACTGTTAGAAACAGAATTGGAATAATTTTCGGATAATCTTTGATAAAAAGCAGACTCGTAAAAAGAATTCCTGCCAGAATAATCAGTCCTCCCATTGTAGGCGTACCGCTCTTCTTCAAATGGGATTCAAGTTCCTCTCTTTCTGTCTGCCCTACTTTCAGCTTTCGTAAAAACGGAATAACAACAGGTCCTAACAGTGCACTGACTGCAAAGGCAATCAGCACCGGAGCTGCTACATGATGAATCATAACTTTTACCTCTTTCTCGTACTTTTATTTCCAACTTTTCCAGTATACGTTATTATCATTTATTCTGCAAGTTCTGTTTCGGCTTCTTTTGCCGCCTGTTCATCATAAGGAATGTCCAGATACGGCAGAATATTTTCAAAAATCTCCCTTGCTACAGGCGCGGCAATCGTTCCTCCGTAATAAATTCCCTGCGGATTATTAATAATGACAAGCACAAGTACCTGTGGGTTTTCTGCCGGAGCAAATCCTAAAAAAGAAGAAATATATTTATTTGCGCTTCTGGGAAGCGTCTGGGAAGTCGCCGTTTTGCCTCCAATCGAATATCCTGCAATTTTAGCATTTTTCCCTCCGCCCTCTGATACGACCTGCTCAAGCAGATACCGGACTGTTTCTGAAGTTTTCTCACTCACAATTCCTTCGGTTGTCTCATAGGAAAATTCTTTGATTAGATTTCCGTCATCATCTTTTACGGCAACTCCGAAATGGGGTGTAACCCTCGTCCCTCCGTTTATTATGGAAGAAACTGTCGTCACAAGCTGAATCGGCGTAATCTGAAATGACTGTCCAAAAGACATCGTAGCAAGCTCTACCAGCCCTATATTTTCTTTTGAATGCATAATTGTCGCCGCTTCTCCCGGCAGATCAATTCCTGTCTTTTTCAATAATCCGAGGCTGCTGAAATAATCATAAAAACGCTCCGGTCCGACGCGCAGGCCTACATCAATAAAAACCGGATTACAGGAATTCATAATACCGTGTACAAAATCTTCCGCACCATGTCCCGTACGTTTATGGCAATGGATTTGTCTGTCTTCTACCGTAATATATCCCGGGCAGTAAAACTGGTCATTTAAATTTACGACTCCCTCCTCCAATGCAGCCGTCGTCGTAATAATTTTAAATGTCGATCCCGGCTCATACGTATCGTTGATACACTGGTTTCTCCACATACCATTTAACATATTCTGTTTTTCTTCTTCCGTAACCGTACCCGGCAGTTCACTGCTAAGCGTAAACGGATCGTTTAAATTAAATTCAGGTACGTTTACCATTGACATCAATTCTCCGTTGGACGGATTCATCACAATAATGGATACGCTGTCCGCCTGTTTTTGTTCCAGTGCCTTTTCTGCCGCCTGCTGGGCGTACATCTGAATATTATAGTCCAGACTGATATGGAGATTGTTGCCGTCTATCGGATCCAGCCTGGATTCTCCGGCATTTTCTATTTCAATTCCCCTGGCGTCTGTCAAAGTAAGTATTTTTCCGTTCGTTCCCTGCAGATATTCATCATATTTTACTTCTAATCCTACAAGTCCCTGATTGTCTCCTCCCGTAAACCCCAGTACTTTGGAAGCCAGAGAATCATAAGGATAATATCTTTTATAATCTTCATCCACTTTAATTCCGGAAAGGCCGTATGCCCTAATGCGTTCTCCTGTTTCTTTATCTACATTTGATTTGACGCGCTCAATAGAACTGACTTTTTCCACCCTTGCACGCACCTTATCTTCCGGCATTTCCAGCTCTTTTGTCAAAGCTGCAATCACTGCTTCTGCATCGTCAATCTGATTGTGGATAACGGATATGGTACAGACTGTTTTGTTTGCGGCAAGCACAACTCCGGAAGCATCTATGATTTTTCCTCTTGCCGCCTTAATATCTCGTTCTCTCTCATGCAGATCTTCTGCTTTTTTCCCATAATATTCTGAGCAGAATACCATCAGATAAACAAGACGCCCTGTCAAAAACATCATCATGAAGAAAACTGCTGTAAAAAATATCATTGTCTTCTGCCGGTTGTAGGTTTTATAGCGGGTCATATACACAAAACCTCATGAAAGCACCTTTCTTTCATTCTATTACCGTTTTCATAAGGTTATGATTTCTAAAATATATCTGCCGGACTTTCCTGCGGCTGTTCCCCGCCCTCCTGCGGAGTCTGTCCGCCTTCCTGCGGTTCCTGACTGCCCTCCTGCGGGGTTCCTACGCCCTCCTGCGGGGTTCCTTCCCTTTCCTGTGGAGCGCCTTCGCCTTCCTGTGGAGTTTCTTCGCCCTCCTGTGGGGTTCCTTCCCCTTCCTGCGGGCCTTGTCCGCTTTCTTCCGGCGTCTGTCCCTCCTGCCCTTCTTCTCCTTCTGTCTGTGTTTTTTCTTCATCCGGATAGATATTCATATAGGGAAGAATTTCTTCCAAAATTTCTTTTACCACGCCCTGGGCATAATTGCTGTGTGCCTGCTCTTCTACATTCGGCTCATCAATAATTACATAAATGACAAGTTCCGGATTCTCCTGCGGTACATATCCTATAAAAGATACCAGATACGTCTTTGCCTCTCTTGGAAGCTTCTGCGCAGTTCCTGTTTTGCCTCCCATGGAATAACCGTCTACTTTTGCTTCACCGCCGGTACCTTCCGATACTGTCGCATATAAATAGGATTTTATCTGTTCAGACGTTTCTCTGGAAGTTGTCTCCTTTAAAAGTACCGGTTTTACCGTTTCAATCGTATTTCCTTCTGCATCCAGTATTTTCCTGACTACGTGGGGCTGATAATACTGTCCTCCGTTAATCAGCGACGAGAATGCGCTTGCAAGCTGAATCATTGTACAGTTAAAATTCTGTCCAAAAGAATTTGTGGCAAGATCCAGCTTCTTCATATTATTGTTTAAAAGGCCTCTTTCTTCTCCCGGAAGATCAATGCCTGTCCTTTGTCCGAATCCGAAAATACTCTGATACGTCTGAAAATTCTCCGCGCCAATGGAATAAGACATCTGCATCAGCGCATCATTACAGGAATCCATAATTGCTTTTTCCACTGTTTCGG
>CAOKHR010000186.1 GCA_948468325.1 uncultured Lachnospiraceae bacterium
ATGATGGTAGCTTCCCACGAAGTTGAAACAGCAATCTGCCGTCTGGCGCAGCTGGCAAGAGCGGCAGGACTTCATTTGATTATTGCAACGCAGCGTCCGTCCGTAAATGTAATTACAGGACTGATTAAGGCAAATATGCCTTCGCGTATTGCTTTTGCCGTAACTTCCGGAGTAGATTCTAGAACAATTTTAGATATGGTAGGAGCGGAAAAGCTGCTTGGAAAAGGAGATATGCTTTTCTTTCCGCAGAATTACCAGAAGCCGCTTCGTGTGCAGGGAGCTTTTGTTTCCGATATAGAAGTTTCGGACGTTGTAGATTTTCTGAAAAAGGAAAACAGTGCGGCAGAATATAATCCGGCAATACAGGAAAAAGTGGAGCAGTCTGAAAATATCTCAATGTCTATATCAGACGGTTCCCAAGCTTCGGATGATAAAGATGTGCTGTTTAAAGAAGTGGGACGATTTCTCATTGAAAGCGAGAAAGGCTCCATCGGATCTATTCAGCGGAAGTTTAAAGTCGGTTTTAACCGCGCGGCGCGTATTATGGACCAGCTGGAAGAAGCCGGCCTGGTAGGGCCGGAAGAGGGTACAAAGCCTCGAAAGGTACAGATGTCTCTGGAGGAGTTTGAACAGTATTTAGAAGAATGCGTTTAGGAGGATGCGAGTATGAAAACAGACATTGAAATTGCACAGGAAGCAACATTAATCCCGATTCAAAAAGTAGCTGAAAAGCTAGATATTCCGGCAGAAGATTTGGAGCTTTATGGAAAATATAAAGCAAAATTGTCCGATGAATTATTAGAAAAGACGGCAGTAAATCCGGACGGAAAGCTGGTTCTTGTAACTGCAATCAATCCGACTCCGGCGGGAGAAGGAAAGACAACTACGAGTATAGGGCTTGGAGAAGCGTTCGGACTTCTGAATAAAAAGGCTGTGCTTGCTTTGCGCGAGCCGTCTTTGGGGCCTTGTTTCGGCATAAAAGGCGGAGCCGCAGGCGGGGGCTATGCGCAGGTTGTTCCAATGGAAGATTTAAATCTGCATTTTACAGGGGATTTCCATGCCATTACATCCGCAAATAATCTTCTGGCAGCTTTACTGGACAATCATATCCAGCAGGGCAACGCGCTGCAGATTGACCCCAGGCAGGTAGTCTGGAAACGCTGTCTGGATATGAATGACCGTGCGCTTCGGAATATTGTAATCGGCCTGGGAAACAAAACGGACGGTATGGTCAGAGAAGATCATTTTATCATTACGGTGGCATCTGAAATTATGGCAATTTTATGTCTGTCTGAAAATATGCAGGATTTAAAGAAACGTCTTTCAAAAATTATTGTTGCATATACATTTGACGGAAAACCTGTTACGGCAGCGGATCTTGAAGCGGCAGGAGCAATGGCTGCATTGCTGAAAGATGCCCTGAAGCCAAATATAATTCAGACGTTAGAACATACGCCGGCAATTGTCCACGGAGGACCCTTTGCCAATATTGCGCATGGATGCAACAGCATCCGGGCAACAAAAGCAGCGTTAAAGCTGGCGGATATTGTGGTAACAGAAGCCGGATTTGGCGCCGATCTGGGTGCGGAGAAATTTTTCGACATCAAATGCCGCAAAGCAGGGCTTCATCCGGACTGTGTTGTTTTAGTCGCAACGGTGCGGGCTTTAAAATATAACGGAGGCATTGCGAAAAATGAGCTTTCCGCTCCGAATTTAGAGGCTTTGAAAAAAGGAATTGCCAATCTGGAAAAACACATAGAAAACTTGCAGAAATACCATGTTCCGGTTGTTGTAACCTTAAATTCTTTTGTGACAGATACGAAAGAAGAAACGGATTATATCGCAGATTTCTGCAGAGAAAGAGGATGTGAGTTTGCCCTTTCAAAAGTCTGGGAATCCGGCGGCAGGGGAGGCATCGAGCTTGCAAATAAAGTACTGGAAACATTAGAACAGAAAAAGAGTGAGTTTACGGTTCTTTATCCGGACGAGATGGAACTGGAAGAAAAAATCGAAACAGTTGCAAAAGAAATATATGGGGCAGACGGCGTTACTTACAGTCCGGCCGCAAAGAAAGAATTGAAAAGGATTGCAGAACTCGGTATGGGAAAATTCCCTGTCTGTCTTGCAAAGACACAGTATTCCCTGTCCGATGACCCAAATAAGCCGGGCAGGCCGAAAAATTTTACGGTAAATGTAAGAGAAGTATATGTATCGGCCGGCGCTGAATTTGTTGTTGCCATTTTAGGGGCAATTATGACTATGCCGGGACTTCCGAAAGTTCCTGCTGCGAACCATATAGATGTAAACGAAGACGGCTGCATTACAGGATTATTTTAGATAAAAGGAGAATATATATGGCACAGATTATAGACGGAAAGAAAATTTCAGCAGAGATAAAAGAAGAATTAAAAGAACAGGCAGCACAGTTAAAAGAAGCCGGTGTGGAAGGGACGCTGGCTGTGATTCAGGTCGGTGACGATCCGGCGTCCAGTGTATATGTACGCAACAAGAAAAAAGCCTGTGAATATATCGGAATCCATTCCAGGGCTTTTGAGCTGCCGGAGTCTGTCACGCAGGATGAACTGTTAAAGCTGATTGCCGATTTAAATGCAGATGATTCGGTAAACGGAATTCTGGTGCAGCTTCCGGTTCCGGATCATATTGATGAGAAAAAGATCATTAATGCAATTTCTCCGGATAAGGATGTAGATGGCTTTCATCCCCAGAGCGTTGGTTCTCTTACCATCGGACAGCCTGGATTTGTCTCCTGTACTCCGGCAGGGATTATTGAGCTTCTGAAACGTTCAGGCGTAGAGATTGACGGAAAAAACTGTGTGATTGCAGGAAGAAGCAATATCGTAGGAAAGCCGATGGCATTGCTTATGCTGCGTGAAAATGCGACAGTTACTATTGCGCATTCCCATACGAAAAATTTAAAAGAAATCTGCAGACAGGCAGATATTTTAATTGTCGCAATTGGAAAAAAAGAGTTCATCACGGGAGATTACATCAAAGAGGGAGCCGTAGTAATTGATGTCGGAATCCACAGAGATGAAAATAATAAGCTTTCCGGAGATGTAAAATACGAGGAAGCGGAGAAAAAAGCTTCCATGATCACCCCTGTTCCGGGCGGTGTCGGACCGATGACAATTGCCATGCTGATGCACAACTGTGTAGAAGCAATGACAAGATAAGCAGGAGTGAGGTTTGATGAAATGTAAAAAATGCGGAGCAGAAATTCCTAAGGGATATTTGTACTGCAGCATCTGCGGGGCAGAAGTGCAGTTAGTCCCGGATTACAATTTATTAGATGAAGACATTCTGGGCGGTATTGTACAAAAAGAAGCAAAAGCCGGATTTGAGAAATCAAATAACAGAAAAAAGAAACAGGCAAAACTCAATGTTTTTATCTGGGGAGCTATCTGTGTCGTTCTTTTCATTGCTGTTTTTACCTTGTTTTTTGTATTTCGTGATCTTCGAAACAGGCACATAAATACGTATGATTATCAATACCAGCAGGCAGAAGAATATTTTGAGGACGAAAACTTTCCGGATGCTGTTTTATGTTATAAAAAAGCACTGGAATTAAAACCAAACGATAAACAGGCAAAAAAACGCCTTCTGGAAACATATCTTGCCATGAAAGATGAGAAAAAAGCAGTTTCCGTCTTAGAAGAGCTTGTTGCAGAAGATAATACGGATAAAAAGTCAATACAAAAGCTGATTGAACTATATGATAAAAACGGGGAATATGACAAAATTCTTGCACTCCGCAAAAAAATCAAAAACAGTGAGAGTCTGGAATTGTTTTCCGAGTATATTGTAGAACAGCCCAAATTCAATTATATTTCCGGTACTTATCAGGAACCTCTCAACGTTACCGTATCTGCTGCAAAGCAGGATGAGATTTTTTATACGACAGACGGAAGAGATCCTGTTTTATACGGAAAAGCATATCAGGGGGATATTTCGATTGAAAAAGAGGGAACAACGGTAATTACAGCAGTTGCATGCAACAAAAAAGGTATTTACAGTGAGCCGGTGAAAGCAGATTATACGATTCGTTATGAACCGCCGGCAATGCCTGCCGTATCGCCGTCCGGCGGCACATATACCGAACCGCAGATGATTACAATTTCTGTACCGTCAAACTGCACTGCTTATTATACCTGGGACGGAAGTGATCCGACAGAGGGGTCTTTCCGATATACGGGTCCGTTGGAAATGCCGCAGGGAAATCAGGTGCTTTCTGTAATACTTGTTAATTCCACAGGGTTAAAAAGCAGTATTTACCGTGTGAATTATATATATATGCCATAAAAAACAAGCAAAAAGAAGGGTGAGTGAATGTATGATTGAATTTATTGTAAATGTAAATGACAAAATCAATGGTTTTGTCTGGGGGATTCCGATGCTGGTGCTTCTTGTGGGAACCGGCATACTGATGACAATGCTGACAAAATTGTTTCAGATTACCCATATCGGATACTGGATGAAACATACATTGGGAAGTATTTTTACGGACAGGCATATAACAAAGCACACAGGAGCAGATGACCAGTCCATTTCACAGTTTCAGTCTTTATGTACGGCTCTGGCAGCTACAATTGGAACCGGAAATATTGTAGGTGTTGCAACCGCGCTTATCTGCGGAGGTCCGGGTTCTATTTTCTGGATGTGGGTAGTTGCTTTTTTTGGAATGATGACAAATTATTCTGAAAATGTGCTTGGTATTTATTATCGGAGAAAAAATGAAAAAGGCGAGTGGAGCGGCGGAGCCATGTATTATCTGCGGGACGGTCTTGGCAGTAAAAAAGGCATGAAAACGGTAGGTGCAGTGCTTGCCGTACTGTTTTCGGTTTTCTGTCTTCTGGCATCTTTCGGAATCGGAAATATGAGTCAGATCAATTCCATTGCCGGAAATATGAAAGCGGCATTCCAGATTCCAAATTTTGTAACAGGTATTGTTTTAATGGTGCTTGCAGGCCTCGTCGTTTTAGGAGGAATTAAACGGATTGCAAGTGTTACGGAAAAACTGGTGCCGTTTATGGCAATTCTCTATATTGCCGGTGCGCTGGTAGTATCTATTGTAAATATTGACCAGTTTGGAGCCGTATTTTCAGCAATTTTTAAAGGTGCATTTGCTGTGAAAGCAGTAGGCGGCGGAATTGTCGGTTCCGGTATCAAACTGGCTAGATCGGAAGAGCGTCGTGTAGGGAAAGAGTGTAGCTAGTGGTGTAGATC
>CAOKHR010000187.1 GCA_948468325.1 uncultured Lachnospiraceae bacterium
GAGAGCATCTGCCTTACAAGCAGAGGGTCACAGGTTCGAGCCCTGTAGGTCCCATATATTTATGGCGGAATAGCTCAGTTGGCTAGAGCACACGGTTCATACCCGTGGTGTCGAGAGTTCAAATCTCCCTTCCGCTACTGAAGACCCTGAAAATCATGTGTTTTCAGGGTCTTTGTTATATACAGAAAAGGAACCGGAGAATATGGCGATACGGTATGCTGTTTTACATATGCTGGTGGACGGCTTATGCGCGCTGGCAATGTTTGGAACATTTCTTTTACAGAAAAACGGATATTTTTATATATTTTTATACAATTTCTGTGCTTTTGCACTGCAGATGCCGTTTGGTGTTATGTTGGATCTGCTTTGTGCGAAATTTCAAAAAGGAAAAACAGACTGGCCGTTTCTGACTGTATTGGCAGGCGTTGTTTGTACGATTATCGGAGCAGCGACGCATCCGGCAGTGCTTGGTATCGGAAACGCATTGTTTCATGTCGGCGGAGGAGTCGGAACCATCCGGGAAGACAGAGAGAAAAATTACCGCGGCCGCGGCCTTGGTATATTTGTTGCTCCGGGAGCGCCTGGATTGTATCTGGGAACGCTGGCTGCAGAAAGCAGGGGCAAAACAGTTCTTTTTACGCTCATCAGTTTTCTGATGTTGTTTTTATGCTGCGGGATTTTGTACAAACGCCGGTGCAGCATTGGATTTTGTCGGCCAGCGTCAGGAGCACAAAGTACAGAAGCAGAAAAATCTTTTCGGGGGTATATCTGCCTGTCCGTCTGCTGTCTGGCAGTTGTGATGCTGCGCTCCTATATCGGGATGGCGGTTACATTTTCGTGGAAAACAGGAATTGCGGCCGGAATGGCTGCGGTGCTGGCGATTGTCGGAGGAAAAGCAGCCGGAGGCTTTTTTGCGGCAGGATACGGCTGTAAAAAAACAGTTATAGTTTCTCTGCTGGCGGCAGCCGTCTGTTATTTGTATTCGGAGATTCCGGCAGCCGGAATTCTGGCATTGTTTCTGTTTAATATGACGATGCCGGTCACACTGTATTTGATGATATGCCGTCTTCCGCAGATGCCCGGCTTTGCCTTTGGATTTTTAACCTTCGCCTTGTTTCTGGGATTTTTGCCGAAATATTTTCAGTGGCAGCCTGTTATCAGTTCCAATATACTCGGCTGTATGGGAAGCATTATTTCATTGACGGTTCTGGCGGCGGGTATTTACGCAGGAGGCAGAGATGGCAGTATATCTTATTAAGATGTTTGGAGGGTCGCTGTTTC
This sequence comes from uncultured Lachnospiraceae bacterium, assembly GCA_948468325.1. Taxonomy (GTDB): domain Bacteria; phylum Bacillota; class Clostridia; order Lachnospirales; family Lachnospiraceae; genus Roseburia_B. Next base: position 1,282 of record CAOKHR010000187.1, read on the forward strand.
TTACACTGGTTTTGGAGCTGGCGGCGGCATACTTCTTTGGACTGCGTGCCAGAGAAAGTATACTAACGGTTATATTTGTAAATATTCTTACAAATCCGCCTGCAGTTTTGGTCTGCTGGCTGGGAAGGATGTATTTGGCGGGAAAACAGCCGTTTTTGCTGGAACTTGCGGCGGAAGCTGCAGTAATAGTTGTGGAAGCATATGTGTATCGAAGCTTTTCGCATGTGAAAGACAGTGAGATTAAGCATCCGGTACTGCTGGCGGCAGCGGCAAATTTGTGTTCCTGGATAATTGGCAGGAGCTTGTCATAATGGGATGCCCTTTGGGAATAGGAAAGGAGAATGCAGCATATGAAAAAAATGTTATGTCTTATCAGTGTATTAATTTGTAGTCTGCTGTCTGGAGTTTCGGCAAAAGCAGATGTAATCTGGGTGCCTGAAAATTCTTTTTATGAGGAGAATCAGCAGGATTGTGAATATGTAGAGCGTAATTTTCTGGCTAACGGGCCGGACGGCGAAGTCAATTTGTACAAGAGTCCGGAATCTTCGGAGGTCATGGAAACATGGGAAAACGGACATACTGTGCATATTTCTTATACTTACAGAGACAATGAGGGTGTTGTGTGGGGACTGTCCGGAAATTCAGAAGGAAAAGGCGGCTGGGTGCCTATGGAGTATATGGAAATAATATATGACGCCATTTCTTTTATGGAGGAATACGGAACGGAATTTACGGAAGAAAGCGGATTTCTGGGAGAAGATTATATCGGAGAAAGTATTTATATCTGGGAATATCCCGGTTCCGAAAAATGTTTTCCCATGGAAATTTCCAAAGAGATGAATCTGCCGGAATATTATAAAGTTTATGTGGATGATGAAGGCAGAAAATGGGGGTATCTGGGATATTATTACGGTTTTGATGATGCATGGATTTGTGTCGATGCTCCAAAAGAGGATGCGGACCAGCTTTATCCGCACGGAGTACCAAAGCATGAGACGAAGCAGCAGGAGAATCAGGGAAAAGAGAAAATTGTTCCGGAACCGGATGCCAGCCGCATCCTGTTTGCAGCCGTATCGGTAGGCATACTTGTGCTGGTAACAATTGCTTTGCTTGTTCTGCTGAAAAAAAGAATTGTCCGGCGGGAGGAAAAAGAAAAGGATTGCAGAAATTAGCTTTCTGCAATCCTTATCATTTGTTCCAGATCAGCGATTAATTCTCTGGAATATTCTTTGGCTTCTGCACATGTTTGCTCAGCTGTCGGATAGTCCTCATTGTTTAAGGCGGCAATTACTGCTTCTCCGTAGCTGTGAAATTTTTTGTGTTTTAATCCCAGCGCATCCCATATGGGGCGGATTTCAGGAATCGCCGGTGTCATGGCATAGTAAAAATGTCCGAAACCGCATTTGGAAGAATCCAGCTGAAGAGGTATGATACTTCTCTTTTTTGCCATATTTTCCAGATTATTAAGCCAGGATTTGTGGGCAGTTATTGCATTTTTCAGATGCTTGACAAATTCCGAATTTTTCAGGCGGAAAAAAGAATCCTCTGACATATGGCCCATTTGTTTTACAGAGTCGTCCAGAATTTTTTCTATTTCAACGACAGGTTCAACGGCTGTCCGTAATTCCTGACTTACACTGCACATGAAATCCGTGCTGTACTTTAACTGATTTTCCATTTCTGCCATTGAGCTGGAGATTTCTTCACTTACGGCAGTGATGGAACCCATGGATTCATTTACCTGTGAAACATGATTTTGATTTTCTTCGTTTAATGCCCATACATTTCCTATTTTGTCCGTCATGGTGCCAAGGGACTGAATCGTTTCCGTAGCACTGCTTACACTTTTCTGCGATGCGTTTTTAATCTCTTTTACAAATTCTCCCATGCTGCCGTTTAACTGCTGTGTTCTCTCGGCCAGCCTGCGGATTTCGTCTGCCACAACGGCGAATCCTCTGCCGGCATTTCCGGCTCTGGCTGCTTCGATGGAAGCATTTAAGGATAAAAGATTTGTTTGAAGAGATATGGAATCTATGCCGGCTATGGCTTCATTCATGTGATTAATCATTTCAAGCAGATTGTCCATATCTTTCTGCATTTCACGGGATACATGAATGGTCGCGTCCGAAAGATCCTTAATAGCAGTAAGTTCATCCTGACACATTTCTATTTTATTGTAAACTTCTTTGACCTCAGAAGAAACATCGACAATTGTATTTGTCAGAGCTTCATGGGGATTGCCTGATGTATCTGCGCAGGAAGAATTCTGCGGAGATGATCCGAATATTACCTGGGCAGCAGTTTCGATTCTGCGGGAAATGTCATCGATTTTATCTGTTTCATACTGCATCGTTAAATCAAGAGAGCTGATCTGCATAACTGCTTTGACATTTTTTTCAAAGAGTTCTACAAATTGTTCTCTCGCATTAAAAAGTCTCTGATAAAGATTTTTTAATTCCGGATTTCTGGAGTAATCCATTTCTTTTAATTCCGAAACCGCTTTTACCAAATCTGTGTTTTTTTTACCAATCTGCATGTATTACCTCTTTTCCTGAAATTTTCATTTTGATACTTTATCTACTGTAATCCCTGATATGTATTGCTTATATCATAATAAATTTTGTATTTTTTTGCAACTGTTTTGGGTAAGATAATATTTCCTGTAAATACACTCTAAGACGTAATGCACGATTCACAACTTCAAATGCACGATCCGCTTAAAATTATAGACGTAAAAAATTTGCTGTGCTATACTTTATGGAAAAGTTAGCTGAAGAAAGGGACAGAAAGCATGGAACTGAAACGGGAAACCATTTGTGAAAATACGCTGGAATTTATTCGGGAATACTATCATCTGAACACAGAACCACTGTTTTCTGTCCTTGCCGATGACTGCGTGTGGATGGGGACGGGAAACGTGCTTGCTTCCGGTGCGGCGGCAATCAGGGGATTTTTCAAAGAGGGCTTTCTTATGCCTCCTTTTCATCTGGAGGAGCCGGATTTCCGGCAGGTGGAAACCGGATGCGGGGAACAGATGATTGTGCTTGGACAGTACACCCTGTACTCCCACGAGGACGCGCAGCTGATCAGTGCGGTAAAGCAGCGGGCGACATTCTGCTACCGACAGGAAAAAAGCGAATGGAAGCTTTACCATATGCACATTTCCAATGAGTGGAACGAGCTGGTAGGAGATGAAATTTTTCCTGTTCAGATCAGCACGCAGACCTACCACTATGTTAAGAAGCTGCAGGCGGAAAGCGTAAGCAGGAAATCTCCGATGCTGGTGATCAAGACCGATCTGGCGAATCAGTTTATTGATACTAACATGGTAATTTATATACAGGCGATGGACAGGGATTGTATTGTCCATATGTTAAGCGAGAGAAAACAAGTTTCGCGGGCGCTGAAAGACCTGCAGGCACAGCTTCCCCCGAACTTTTACCGTATTCATAGAAGTTTCTGCGTCAACAGTGATTATGTGACGAAGATTGAACGCTATGCCGTAACGCTGGTGACCGGCGAGGAGCTTCCCGTTCCGAAAATGCGTTATACCCAGATACGGAAAGAACTTACGGCTTTGATTGATAAAAGGGTTTGCAGAAAAAAGTAATAAAGTGAGTATTATGCTCAATTGCTTTTTAACATTTTCCTGGTATTTCTTAATTTTTATTGACTTATTATTCTAAAAATAAGATTTACTATTCACAACACCAAACGCACTATTAACCAGGATAAACTTACAAAGTTACAAAAGTGTTAAATTGACCTCCTGTATGCGATTTTCAGGATAAAAATTCCAATATTTCAAAAATTTTATTCTGTAAATGCCATAGAACGCGGTGATTTTATAAAAATTTTAGTTTATAAGTTTATCCTACACTATTAACTTGTTAGTGTAAAATTATAGTTGGCAAAATAAAAAGGAAGCAGAGAGTAAAATCCCC
>CAOKHR010000188.1 GCA_948468325.1 uncultured Lachnospiraceae bacterium
TGTCCTTACATAATCGCTCATTCCCATGGAAATCGTGCTGTTAATTTTCGAAATCAGCTCTTCGACTGAAGATGCCGTTACCGTAACGGTATTCTCATCATCCCAGTCCTGCTTCAGCCTGTCTGCTTCTTCCTGCTGCTGCGTTTTCCGCTTCTCGGCTCTTTTCTCATTTGCAGTTTTCTGGGCTTCTTTCTGATCCTGCTTTTTCTGTGCTGCCTTTTTCTCAATCCTGTCACGCTGCGCTGCCAGAGATTTGTCTATTACTGCAAAGAACGAAGCGTTTCCTCCGTCATTTACCTGCATGCCGTAAGTCTTTACACTGGCTGCATTTGCCCCCAGACTGTCTTTTAACTGGGAAAGCTGATTTTTGGCGCCGCCGATAATGGCCTCATACTTCTTGCGGTAATCTTCATCTACTGCCATACGCTCGATTTTCTCTTCGTCAATCAGCACTACCATACGGTTTGCATTTGCATATTTTCCGGCATTTGCCTGTGCTTCCGCTTTTTTGTCTTTGCTGACTAAAATAAAATCCATATTGGAATATTTCTTTTTCAGCTGCTCATAATATTTCTTCGCTTTGTCGCTCAGCTCCGGAGTGCCGATAACGGCTCCGCCTACTTTTGATTTTTTTCCATCTGTCTTTTCCGAAGCATTCATGCCGGAAGCAGATGCGTAACTGCTTATTACATCAGACTGCGTTACCTGGTTCATAATCTTATCCTCCCTGAATGATATACTTTGTAACTCCGTTTACGTGTCAAGCGGCATAAAAAAACCGATATGCCTTTGTTACAAGGTATATCGGCTTTTTCGCATAAATTGTTAATCTCTATTTCAGCGTGTCTTTAATTTTATGATAAATTCCCTCTGCATCCAGTCCGTACTTGTGTAAAAGCTCTGCTGCCGGTCCGGATTCTCCAAACACATCATTCATGCCGATTCTCGTAACTTTCGTCGGACATTTCTCGCTGAGTGTCTCACAGACTGCCGCACCGAGCCCTCCGATTACAGAGTGTTCTTCTACCGTAAATACTCTTTTTGTCCTGGCTGCGGACGAAGCGACTAATTCTTCGTCAATCGGCTTAATCGTATGAATATTAATCACTTCCGCATCAATTCCGTCTGCGGCGAGCATATCTGCGGCATATAAAGATTCTACAACACACAATCCCGTTGCAAATATCGTAATGTCTTTCCCTTCCCTAAGCACAATGCCTTTTCCAAGCTCGAATTTGTAATCTTCCCTGTCATTAAACACCGGAACGGCAAGTCTGCCAAAACGCATATATACCGGTCCCTTATACTCATATGCGGCTCTTACGGCTGCTCTTGCCTCAATATCGTCACTGGGATTGATAATCATCATACCCGGAATCGTACGCATAAGCGCAATATCTTCATTACACTGATGTGTTGCGCCGTCTTCTCCTACGGAAATTCCGGCATGTGTAGCTCCAATCTTTACATTTAAGCCCGGATAACCGATGGAACTGCGAATCTGCTCATAGGCACGCCCTGCTACAAACATTGCGAATGTACTCATAAACGGCACCTTTCCGCTGGCAGCTAAGCCTGCTGCAATTCCCGCCATATTCGCTTCTGCAATACCGCAGTTAATATGTCTGTCAGGAAATGCTTTCATAAACATATTGGTCTTGGTGGCTGCTGCAAGATCCGCATCCAGCACAACTACGTTTTCATCTTCTTTTCCGAGCTCCACCAGCGTATGGCCGTAACCCTCTCTGGTCGCAATCTTTGGCAGCTCATTTATATTTCTGCTTACTGGCATAATGCTTCCCCCGCTTTCTTCAACTCTTCCATTGCCACAAGATATTCTGCTTCCTTTGGCGCTTTTCCGTGCCACTCTGCCGCATCTTCCATAAAAGAAATACCTTTTCCTTTTATGGTATTGGCAATAATTGCGGTCGGCATATGTTTCGTCTCTTTTGCCTCTTTAAAAGCCGCGTCAATTTCGTCAAAATTATGTCCGTCTATTGTAATTGTATGAAAATTAAATGCCTTAAACTTTTCATCTATCGGATACGGAGAACAAACGTCTTCCACTCTTCCGTCAATCTGCAGCTTATTGTGGTCGATAATGACAACAAGGTTGTCCAGTCTGCGGTGTCCGGCAAACATAGCCGCCTCCCATATCTGGCCTTCCTGAATCTCACCGTCCCCGCACAAAGCATACACACGGTAATCTTTCTTATCCATCTTAGCGGCAAGTGCCATTCCGACTGCCGTAGACAATCCCTGTCCCAAAGAACCGGTAGACATGTCTACACCGGGAACACATTTCATATCCGGATGGCCCTGTAAATAACTGCCCGTATGACGAAGGGTTACCAAATCCTCTACCGGAAAAAAGCCACGATGCGCAAGTGCTGCATAAAGTCCGGGGGCCGTATGTCCTTTGGATAATACAAATCGGTCCCGATTCTCCATTTTCGGATTCTCTGGGTCAACATTCAGCTCCTCAAAATACAGGTACGTAAAAAGATCTGCCGCCGAAAGAGAGCCTCCCGGGTGTCCCGCTTTTGCACTGTAAATCGAAGTTATGATTCCCTTACGGACTTCATGCGCCATCTTCTTTAGTTCTGGTCTATCCATCGCTGTTCTCCTTTTCTATCTACTATAATACAACTTCCTAGCATTAAGATTATAACCCATACACTCAAATTTACAAGCCGTTTTTATAAAAATTCTTCAAATTTCATCAAATCTTTTGCAATTTTTCCTACTGGGGAACTGCCTGTCCCGCGGCTTCCAGCATCGCTTTTAACGCTGCAAGCTGCGCTTCGGCCGCCTCCAAAAGACTGTAATTTGTTACCTGGGCCTGTCCCTGTGGAGACAGCATATTATACATCTTTCTCGCCATTGCAATCGCGGGTTCGCTCTCAAAAGTCACCTCTCCGATTCTGTTAATCAGATTGACAACCTGCGCCGCCTCCTGTGCTGCTGCCGCCGCACTTTCTGTCCCGGGAAGTGTATAAACAATCACAGGATCTCCCTCTTCGATATGTTCAAATATTTTCTCTGCCGCGCTTTTGGGAAGATTGATACATCCGTGAGAACCGCTGGTTTTATAAATATTGCCGCCGAAGCTGCTTCTCCAGGAAGCGTCATGCATGCCTACGTTATTGCAAAAAGGCATCCAGTAAGTGACGGGAGATGCATAGTTTTCTCCCCTTAATACGGCATCCCGCTCTTTATACGTCAGTCCGTATATGCCTGTCGGCGTATCGTAATTTTTCGAAATATTGCCGGATACAAAATCGGATTCTGTCACTAAAGAACCGTTTTTATAAAAATACAGATGCTGTGCGGTCAGATTGATTTCCACATAAGTATCTCCGTAATCGTTTTCTCCATGGCTTTTGGCCCTCTGAGAATATGTAATTTCCCTGCTTACAGATTTTCCGCTCTCAATATCTTTTAAAAGCTGTTCTTTTTCCCCTTCTTTATCTACTTTCCAGCCATAATCGCCGTTTGTGATGTCAATTGTTTTACCGTAAGAAGTTTTCAGCGTATGCTTTCGAAATACCGTATTGTAAGAAGCCGCAAGATCATCCACATATTCTTCTACCGCTTTTTCATCAATGGAAACTTCCTGTTTGTCCACTGCCAGCCATGTATGAATGATACTTCCGTCAAGTACTTCCTGTTTGTCTCCCACTTCATAAGTGATAGAAGCTTTTGTATAATGATTTAAATTATCCACTAATCTGATAAGATTCTCGTTGTCAGAAGTCACTTTGGGTTCTTCGTAACAAGACTCTTCTTCCAATGATACAGATTCTTTTAAACTGCCAACCGCATCTTCTAATGTCTCTAGCAGCTGTTTCTCATTTATTTTTGTCCCCTGTTCTTCCGGCACAATCTGATAGCCATCGGGCAGATATTCCGAACAATGTGCGTCTTTCGGCTCCTTTTGGTATTCTTTCTGCATACATGCCAGCTTCCCTGCGGCCTTTTTCAATTTTTCTTTATCAAAACTGACCATAGTAGGTTCGCTTAGCTCCTGCGGAAGAAAAAATGCAGCGGGCCATAAAAAAGCGTTCTGCTCTTTGATTTTCTTTGAAATACTGTCTTTAAATTCCGGTTTCAAAGATAAATCGGTACCCCGGATAATTTCTTCTGTCTCTCCCCGCTCTTTTAAAACTAATATATATCCGTCAATTTCCTCTGTAATCCTGTCTTCGACTTCTTTTTTCGATTTCCCCGATACAGATATTCCGTTTAACGTTGTAGCGGGCAGAAAATGCATATGAAAATATATTGTAAATCCGAAATAAATAACTGCCGCAAGGCAAAAAACTGCCGCTGCCGCTTTCACGGGAAATAATTTTTTCTTTTTTTCTGCCTGGTCCATAAAAATCTCCTTCCTGCTTTCCTGTCCTCATATATCATACCCCAAAGTGCTTCCCTATATGACAAACTCCTGCGGAGCCGTCTTAAAGGTATCTTCAAATAACATTTCTATTATACAATCATTATTTTCTTTGTCAAATATTAAGAATTTCGAAATTTTTCAAATTACAATTGTATGCAAAAAACACCTGTGCTATAATCGCTATCAGCAGGCATATGATAAATATATGTATATGATGATTGGGTGAATATTGTGAATTTTCAAACAGTAGAAGAACAAACCCGGAAAGACCGCGCATTTTGTCTTTTCCACAAATACAAACATGGTTTAATACTTCTGTATTTACTGATTTATCTCCCCTGGTTTGGCTGGCTGGAGAAAACAGTAACAAGCCGCTTCCATACTATCCACATGGCAGTTGATGATCTTATTCCTTTTTTGGAATATTTTATCGTGCCGTATCTGCTATGGTTTGTTTACATTGCGGCTGCAGTTCTCTATTTCTTTTTTAAGAATAAAAATGACTTTTACAGGCTTTGTATCTTCCTGTTTACCGGTATGACGGTTTTTTTAATAATCTCGACTGTTTACCCGAACGGCCATTACCTGCGGCCTGCCGAATTTACACGCGACAATATTTTTGTGGACATGGTACGCTGTTTGTATAAAATGGACACGCCGACGAATCTTTTCCCAAGTATTCATGTGTACAATTCCATCGGCGTCAATATTGCCGTCTGGCGCAGTGAGCATTTTAAGAAAAACCGGCGTATCCGTTACGGCTCCTTTGTTATGATGACAAGTATTATTTTGTCTACTATGTTTTTAAAACAGCATTC
>CAOKHR010000189.1 GCA_948468325.1 uncultured Lachnospiraceae bacterium
AAGAATTAAAAAAAGGTGAAAAGATTCAGTTAGTAGGATTCGGAACATTTGAAGTTTCTGAAAGAGCTGCAAGAACAGGCAGAAATCCTCAGACCGGAGAAGAGATGGAAATCGCTGCATCAAAAGCTCCGAAGTTTAAAGCGGGAAAAGCATTGAAAGATATGGTGAATGCATAATTTACAGAAGAAATTTAACAATACGTATGTTGCAGGGGGCGTTTTTATGCCCTCTGTGTTTTTATGCACAGACCCGTGCACAGGAAATGTGCCGCTAAAACGGCGCACGGCCGCGCGGCGGGCAGGGAAGATGGAACTTCCTTACTTGATTATAGAATGTATTTTAGAGGAAGAACAGTATGAGATTAGATAAATTTTTGAAAGTATCACGTCTGATTAAACGCCGTACCGTGGCAAATGAGGCCTGTGACGCGGGAAGGGTTCTAATCAACGGGAAAGTGGCCAAAGCGTCCGTAAAAGTAAAAGTCGGAGATATAATAGAAATTGTCTTTGGACAGAAAACAGTAAAAGCAGAGGTTTTGTCTTTGGCGGAATCCGTAAAGAAAGAAGACGCAAAGGAAATGTTCCGCTATCTTTAAAGATATTGTGCATAAAACCGAATGCCGGCTAATATAATGTAAAAGGATGAAAGACAACCATTCCGGATACAGAATATTTGTAAGCAGGAGGTAGGTATGGAAGAAAAAACAGTAAATAAGGCGCACAAGGTTCTCCTCAGCAATCGGAAGATGGGAAATTTCAGCGGAGTAGTAGACGTGCTCTCCTTCGATGTGGCTGAAATTCTATTGGAAACGGAGCAGGGAATGCTTTTAATCAAAGGCAACGATCTTCATGTTAACCGGCTAAGCCTTGAGAAAGGAGAAGTCGATATTGAAGGCACAATTGATTCACTGGCTTACTCTGAAGTGAAAGATTACGGCAAGCAGGCAGAATCATTTTTTGGAAGGCTGTTTAAATGATTGGAACAATAAATGATACGATTGCTTCGGAAGGCAGTCTTTTGGCAGCTTCTTTTCTTTTTGGAATTGTTCTGATGATGTTGTATGACATATTCCGGATTTTTCGCCATATTGTAAAGCATGGTACGGTTTTTATGGCAATTGAGGATGTGTTTTACTGGCTGCTTTGTGCAATCGGAATTTTTGCCATGCTTTATCAGGAAAACGACGGACTGCTGCGCTGGTTTGTAATCGGCGGCGTTGCGCTGGGGATGCTTTTTGAAAATGCCCTGATTAGTCCGTGGGTAATCCGGATATTTGTAAAAATTATAGGAGTGTGGCTGAAACTTTTTGGAAAAGTAATAAAAGCCGGCGGCAGGCCTGCAAAAAAAATACTGATATTTTTCAGAAAAGAATTGAAAAAAATCCGAAAAGCAATTAAGATAGGAATAGACAAAGAATAAAAGAGGAATTATTATGAGCAGATACCGGAAAAAGAAAAACGGGACGGGAAGAGGAAGCATCGGATGCATTGTAGTGCTTTTGCTTTTGATTATGTCATTTCAGATTGTGAAGCTGTACTATAAGAATCAGGATTATGCCGCGCGGGAAGCAGAGCTGACAAAACAGCTCGAGGAAGAGAAGAGCCGGGCGGATCAATTGTCAGAGTATGAGAAATATATTGGAAGCCAGGAATATGTAGAAGATGCCGCGAAGAGTAAATTAGGCCTGGTTTATGATAATGAGATTATCTTTAAAGAAAAATAATGAGAATATCTTAAAATAGTTAAATGCCCTCGAATCTACAATTCGAGGGCATTTTTGACGAAAAGTTTTTCAAATGCGTTCAATCGTTTGACAAAGATTTTATCATACTGTGCGTATAATGCCTCTTAGTTTCGGGCAGAGTGAATTTCGGTCCGTATAAAATGGGATACAGGAGGATTTAGGCATGAGAAAGACAGGATGGAAACAATTGGCGCTTAGTATTGCGGGAGTGCTGCTTAGCCGGATTTCTATTATGGGATGTTATCCCTTTGTTCCGGCGTTTTTTGCGGCAGTGTATCTGGAAGAAAACGGAAGATGGCTTATATCAGCCGGAATGCTGACAGGGATGGTTGCATTTCTTCCGATTACGGTAATTGTGAAATATGCAATGGCTCTTCTTTTAATTGCGCTTACGGTGCGGTTGTCTGAGTGGGTGGACAAACGATGCTATGCAGTCGTTGCAGCGCTTGCCGCGTCAGGAGGAACATTTGCGCTTTCCGTATTTGGAGGGATTTTTGACTTTAAAAACCAGGTCACACTGCCGTCTGCCTTATGTGAAGCAGTTTTTATTTTCGGATTTGTGGTGCTGGCTGCAAAAGGCGTGCATCTTTTTTGTGAGGAAACGGACAAGCCGGTTGTGTTTGAAAATGTGCGGGAGGGGTATCAGGAGCAGAGGCTGTTAAAATATGCAAAGAGTTTTGACGGGCTTTCCAAGACGTTTTTGTCTATGAGCAGAAAAAGTGAAATTCAGCCGGAAGACATGGGGCAGATTCAGCAGGAAGTTGCGGGACGTATATGCAGCAGCTGCGACACCTGCGCAATCTGCTGGGCGCCCGCAGATAACACGATGTACAGGGTGTTTGGCCGTCTGACAGGAAGCCTGATGCAAAACGGAGAAGCAGATGAAGAGACAAGAAGAGAGCTGGAAGCACACTGCCGTTATCCCGGCTATGTGGAGCGTGAGGCGATGGCGGCGTTTGAACAGGTGAGAGTGAATAAAGCCTGGTACAACCGTCTTTTGGAAAACAGAGAAGTAATTGCGCAGCAGCTGGATGCAATGGCATTTATTATGGAAGACTGCGCAAGCGAAACCGTACTGCTGGATGCGGAAGAAAAGCGGAAGCTTGCAGAAATCCGTTATCGCGCAAAAGAAAGCGGAATTGTCGTTGAAGAGGTGCATTTGTTTGAAAAGAACGACGGACATATTCAGGCTGTGCTTATGGTACGTTCCAAATGGGGGAACTGTGTCGCCATGCGTGATCTGACAAAAGTAGTGACAGGTGCGCTGGATTTGTATATGAAGCCGCACAAGGATACAAGAACATTTATAGGCAAAGAAACAATGGAAGTTGTTTATGAGGAAGAACCGGCGTTTCATGCGGTACACGGAGTGGCAAGACTGGTAAAAGACGGTTCGCCTGTTTCCGGCGACAGTTTTTCTTTTATGGAAAAAGAGGACGGGGAGCTGGTGCTTAGTCTGTCAGACGGCATGGGCTTTGGGGCAATAGCATGCAAAGAAAGCGAGCTTGTAGTGGATTTGCTGGAGCGTTTTATCGAGGCCGGGTTTACAAAAGATACGGCAATTAAGATGCTTAATTCTGCGATGGTAATTCATGGAGAAAATGAAAAGTATTCAACAGTTGATATTTCTTCTGTTAACTTGTATACAGGAGAGACGTCTTTTTATAAAATAGGCGCGTCGGCTACATTTATCCGCCATAAAAACGGCAGTGTAGAATGTCTTTTATCTACTTCGCTTCCTGTGGGAGTCAGTTTTGAAATTGAAATTGAACAGGCAAAAAAGCAGCTTGCAGACGGAGATTTTCTTGTAATGGTAACGGATGGTGTGATAGAATATCTTAATACGGATTGTCCGGAGGAGACGATGGAAGAAATTATATCGGGAATCAAAACAAATCATCCGGGACTTCTGGCCAAAAAAATTTTAGACCAGGTTATGCTCTATACAGGAGGAAAAGTAGAAGATGATATGACTGTGCTTGCGGCGGCAATCTGGGAAAACTGACAGGATAAAAGACAGATGATAAATAAAATTACAGCTTATATGAAACAGCATCATATGATACAAAAAGGCGGGCATATCTGCGTGGGAGTTTCCGGAGGAGCAGATTCTGTCTGTCTGTTTCGGATTCTGGATGCACTGCGGGAACCGATGGGGTTTACGATGTCCGTAGTGCATATTGAGCATGGTATCCGCGGACAGGAAAGTCTTGATGATATGGAATTTGTAAAAAATATCGCAGACACGGCCGGAGTTCCTTTTGCGGCGTATGCATATCCGGTTGAAAAAATAGCGGCAGATCAGGGACTTTCAGTGGAAGAGGCAGGACGCAAAGTGCGCTACGAGGCTTTTGAAAAAGAAGCGGCGAAATATGGAAAGAATACGAGGATTGCGCTTGCGCACCATGCCAATGACAATGCAGAGACTGTACTGTTTCGTTTGTGCAGGGGCAGCGGGATAGACGGTCTTGGAGGAATCCGCCCTGTACGGGACAATATTATCCGGCCGCTTTTGTGTGTGACAAGAGGGGAAATTGAAGAATTTTTAAAACGTGAGGGGCATATATATCGTACAGATGCTACAAATGCAGACGATATATACAGCAGGAACCGGATTCGCAGCCGTATTATGCCGGAGTTTGAAAAGATTAATCCAAATGCCGCCCTGCATATGCATATGCTGGCAGAAGACGCCGGAGAGATTTCAGCATATCTGCGGGAAGAAGCGCGCGGCATACGAAGAGATTTTATGAAAAAAACAGATGACGGGCGGGTGATGTTTGAAATTGCCGGGCTTTTGGGGAAGCCTTCTGTTTTACAGAAATGCATTCTGCTGGAACTGGCGGAAATGGCATGCGGGCGCAGAAAAGATATTACAAGGGAACATCTGACATCTCTGCTGAAACTTTCCGAAGGCGTGACAGGAAAACAGATTTCGCTTCCGTATGGAATGACTGCGGAAAAAAGTTATGGTTATTTGATTCTGTATCCGAAAACCGGACAGAAAGAAGCCGATGGCATTTCATCCGGTATTTTTTTGGAAGGGGAAACAGGTAAAATAAATTTTCCGAAAGGATTTTTACGGTATCAGGTCAGAAGGCTTAATAAAAAAGATGCAGAAATTCCGAAGAATATGTATACGAAATGGTTTGATTATGATAAGATAAAAGACAGGCTTTATTTTCGAACAAGGATGCCGGGAGATTACTTCGAAATGAATGTGCAGGGAAACCGGCAGAAGCTTAAGGATTATCTGATGAACGAAAAAGTCCCCAGAGAAAAACGGGGACAGATACCGCTTTTAGCCGATGGGTCACATATTTTATGGATCATCGGTTACCGCATCAGTGAATATTATAAAGTTACGGAACAGACAAAGCATATTTTGGAAGTACAGTATATGGAGGAAAGGGAATGAATGAGACAATTCGCGTATTGTTGTCAGAAGAAGAAGTAAACAATAGGATT
>CAOKHR010000190.1 GCA_948468325.1 uncultured Lachnospiraceae bacterium
ATACCGTCGCTTTTGCTTTCTTCATACGTATCGCCAATCGTTTTTACGATGCCGACAGGCCCCGACAATTCATTGACGCTGACACGGCCCGTTACTAACATTTTCAGGCTCTCGATCGACGTCCAGATCCAGTATTTCACTTCATAAAGGCCATATTTTATATTTGTCAGGAAACTTTCTTTTTCTCTTTCATATTTCGTTTTGAAGCCAATCAGATAACGCCCGCTCTCTTCGTCATAAGTCGGATTTATCACAGATGTAATTTTCTCTCCGTCCCTTTCATAAGTAACATCCATCTGTTCTCCGGGATGAAAAAAGTTATACATACTTACTTCTCTGTAAAAATGAACCGGCTTGTTGTTAATCTTAACGATAACATCTCCCGCCTGCAGACCTGCGGCTTCTGCAGAATATCCTTCGATAACGTCAGAAACTACAGGTTTGTCAATTCCGATGCAGCAAAGTAAAATGACGGCTAAAATATAAGCCATAATAAAATTGAATACAGGTCCCGCCACAACAACGCTGATTCTCGCCCAGACAGATTTCTGCCCAAAAGCTCTCTTATCATCGCTTTCTGCGTCTTCGCCTTCCATCATACATGCGCCGCCGAATGGAAAAAGCTTTACGGAATATTTTGTTTCCCCAATCTCTTTTCCAAAAAGTGTAGGCCCCAGCCCAAGGCAGAATTCATTGACTCTTATACCGTTTTTCTTTGCGAGCAGAAAATGTCCCAGCTCATGAAATAAAATAATCACACTGAACATGATAATTGCTATAATAAATTTCAAACTACCACCTGCTTTCTATATACTGATATACTTCTGCTTCTGTTTCCAGAATCTCTTCTATATCCGGATTTTCCAAAAATCCGATTTTGTCCATGCACTCTTCTATAATCTCTGGGATCGAAAGGAACGGAATCTTTTCTTCCAAAAACAACGCGACTGCTTTTTCATTTGCCGCATTTAGTATTGTCGGAAGATTTCCGCCTTTTTTCAAGGCATCAAAAGCCAGCTTAAGTCCGCGGAATGTTTTTGAGTCCGGTTTTTCAAACGTCAGCCTCCCAAGCCCAAATAAATCCAGACGTTTTCCGCTTAAGCTGCGGCGTTTCGGATAATACAGGGCATATTGAATCGGCAGACGCATATCCGGCGTCCCCAGCTGTGCAATGACTGCACCGTCTTCAAATTCCACTGCCGAATGAATCACGCTCTGCGGATGTACAACCACCTCGATCTGATCTGCCTCCACGCCAAAAAGCCATTTTGCTTCTATAACTTCCAGTCCTTTGTTTACTAAAGTGGAAGAATCGATTGTAATTTTTCGTCCCATTGTCCAGTTCGGATGCTTTAAAGCATCTTTTAAGCGGATATTTTTCAATTCTTCCAGTGTTTTTCCCCGAAAAGGCCCTCCGGAAGCCGTCAGTAAAATTTTATGAACCGAATTTTCTGATTCTCCCTGCAGAGACTGAAAAATGGCACTGTGCTCGCTGTCTACCGGAAGTATCCTGATATTTTTTTCTTTTGCAAGCGGCATAATGATATGTCCCGCTGTCACAAGTGTCTCTTTATTGGCAAGCGCAATCTGCTTTCCTGCCTGCATAGCTGCAATTGTCGGACGTATGCCAAGCATTCCTACGATTGCAGTAACTAAAATTTCTGCTGTCTGCTCCGTGGAGACTTCAATCAGGCCTTCCATTCCGGAACAGATTTTAATGTCCAGATCTGCTGTCTTTATTTTCAAATCTTTTGCTTTTTCTTCTTCCCAGACTGCAGCAATCTTCGGTTTAAATTCCCGAATCTGCTTCTCCAGCAAATCAATATTGCTTCCTGCCGCAAGCGCAGTCACCTGTATATCTTTCTGTTCCCTGACAATTTCAAGCGTCTGTGTTCCAATTGAGCCTGTAGAGCCTAAGATTGCTATTTTCTTCATCCTGTCCCTCTATTTCATCAAATAAACCGTCAGATAATAAATCACCGGTGCCGTAAATATCACACTGTCAAACCTGTCTAAAATGCCTCCATGCCCCGGAATCAGTTTTCCATAGTCTTTCAAATTATAATTTCGCTTCACTGCAGAAGCCGCCAAATCTCCAACCATGGAAATTAAAGCTCCAATGCCGCTGATAAGCGGAAGAATCACAATTTCCTCTGCGCCTGCCTGCATCTGCTCTTTAAAAATACATACATAGAGAAGCGTCAGCAGCATACTGCCGATGACACCTCCAACAGCCCCTTCCACCGACTTTTTCGGACTTAATTTCGGCGACATTTTATGTTTGCCGATTAATACTCCCACACAGTAGGCACATGTGTCACATCCCCAGGAACATAAGAAAATAAGCCACACAATATATGCCCCTTTTTCCAGTATTCTGGTCTGATATATGCAGGAAAGCATAACCGCAACGTAAAATACACCAAAAAAAGCGGCCAGGATCTGCTCCGTCTTATATTTGGGATACGTAAATACGTAGACAAACATCAAACACACAAGCAGTCCCATTACAAGCAGCATAGGATCTGACAAAATAGACTGCCATAAATCAGCATAAAATACAATGACCGCCACATATCCTGCCGCCCCGACTGCGCTTTTTTCTATTTGAAAAATACGGTACAGTTCAAACATACCCATCAGCGAAACGACCAAAAGGGAAGCCAGTAAAATATCGCCTCCCAATATAATCAGAATTAACGCCAGAATTACAAGAATAATTCCGCTAAACAGTCTTGTTTTAAACATTTGAATCTTCTCCTTCTCTGTTACCTGATTCTTCCGTACCGTCTGTCTCTGGCACTATATGCTCTGACTGCCTGTTTTAATTCCTCTTCATTA
The DNA here is from genome assembly GCA_948468325.1 of uncultured Lachnospiraceae bacterium. Lineage (GTDB taxonomy): Bacteria > Bacillota > Clostridia > Lachnospirales > Lachnospiraceae > Roseburia_B. The sequence continues at coordinate 2,842 of CAOKHR010000190.1, forward strand.
AAATCGGGCCACGGCGTATCGGTAAAATAAAATTCGGAATATGCAAGCTGCCAGAGCAGGTAATTCGACAATCTCTGTTCTCCGCTGGTTCGAATCAGCAAATCCGGGTCAGGAATCCCAGCCGTATCCAGATAAGAAGAAAATTTGATTTCATCCAAATCCTCCGCATCCAATTTACCCGCATCATAATCATTTAACATTTTCTGCATAGCGCGGATCATCTCATTCCTGCTTCCGTAATTTATGGCAATCTGAAGATGCAGCCCGTCATAATCGCGGGACGCCTCCTCAAGCTCTGAAATTTTTTTCTGAAATTTTTCATCCAGCCTTGAAATATCACCAATGACACGAATACAAATATGATTCTTTTTTGCAGTCTTTAAGCAGTTATTTAAGTAAGATTCCAGAAGCTTCATCAATGCATTTACTTCGCTTTCGGGCCTGTTCCAGTTTTCTGTGGAAAATGCATACAAAGTCAGATAGCGTATCCCCATATTGTACGCTGCCCTGGAAATCGTCTCTACATTTTTGGCTCCCATTGTATGTCCGTAATTTCTCGGCATTCCCTTTGCTTTTGCCCATCTGCCGTTTCCGTCCAGTATAATTGCGACATGATTTGGTACCATCATTTCGTTTCTTCCTTTCACTGCTATGGTAAAAATGGGGACACGCATTATGCAGTGCCCCCACTTATATGCATCAGAATGCAGAAAAGCCGCCAACAGCAGGTTTTCTGTGTTTTATACAGTAAGGATTTCTTTTGTTTTAGCCTCTACTGCTTTTTCAATCTGTGCAATATATTTATCCGTCATTTTCTGTGCGTTGTCTTCCAGATCTTTGATTTCGTCTTTGGATATATCTTCTTTGGCAAGCTTTTTAAAAGAATCATTCGCATCACGACGAATGTTGCGGATGGCAACTTTTGCATTCTCACCCTTTTTCTTTATATCTTTTGCCAGTTCCTTTCTGCGCTCTTCTGTCAGTTCCGGAAAAACAAGACGGATTACCGTACCGTCATTGGTTGGATTGATGCCGAGATCCGAAGTTAAAATCGCTTTTTCAACCACTTTTACCATTGATTTTTCCCACGGCTGAATCTGAATCATTCTGGGTTCCGGTACACTGACATTTGCGACAGACTGAATCGGAGTCGGCGTTCCATAATAATCGACTTTTATCTTATCAAGTACATGAGGATTCGCACGTCCGGCACGAATTGCACCATATTCATCCTCAAGATTTTTTAAAGATTTCTGCATCTTTGTTTCAAAAACTTCTAGTCTTGCATCCATACTTTAACCTCCCTCAATTATACGGTCACTATTGTTCCGTTAAATTCTCCTGATATTGCTTTTATAATACTGTCCTCTTCGTTCAATGCAAAGACATACATCGGCATCTTATTCTCCATACACATAATGGATGCCGTCATATCGACAGCCAGAAGCTTCTTCTCAATGACTTCCCCAATTGAAATACTGCTGAACCGTTTTGCATCCGGATTTAATTTCGGGTCACTGTCATAGATACCGTCAACTGCCTTTGCCAGAAGAATGCCGTCTGCTTCAATTTCTACTGCCCGGAGTACTGTCGCAGTATCCGTGGAGAAATACGGATGTCCGGTTCCTCCTGCAAAAAATACAACCGTATTATCCGCAAAATATTTATTTGCACGGTCTTTGGAAAACAGCTTTGTCATGGATCCGCATGAAAAAGGAGTCAAAACCTGCGTCTTCATACCAACAAAACGGAATATTTCTGAAACATAAATACAATTCATAACCGTTGCAAGCATTCCAATCTGATCTGCTTTGGTACGGTCAATTGTCTCACTGGTACGGCCCCGCCAGAAATTTCCTCCGCCGATCACAATTCCAACCTGTATCTGATCGTCTGTCATCTTTTTTACCTGACGAGCAACCTCTGTTACGGTGGACTCGTCAAATCCTGTTTTCTTTTCACCGGCCAGCGCCTCTCCGCTTAATTTCAGTAATACCCGCTTCATAGATTAATTTCCCTTCTTTTCTTCAAAAAGGCCCTGAACGTCAATATCAGCATAGCACTGGGAACAGAAACCTTCAATTACGGCTCCGTTGTTGATCTGTACGGAACGTGATTTTATATTTCCCATAATAACGGCAGATGTATCTACAACAACAGGCCCCTGAACATCAATATCACCTTTGATTGCACCTGCAATTACTGCAGAACTTGCGGTAATATTTCCGATTACAACAGAACCGATACCGATTTTTACAGTTCCGGTACTTCTTACTTCACCTTCGATTTTAGCAGCATCGGCAAAAAATTCAGAAGAATTGC
>CAOKHR010000191.1 GCA_948468325.1 uncultured Lachnospiraceae bacterium
AGTAAGTTATAGCTGGGAATATAAAGATGCAAACGGAGAATGGCAGACGCTGCAGGATGGTGAAAACTTGCCGGAAACAGTTACAGCCGCTGACATAAAATGCAAAGCAACACGCAGCTGCCAGACAGCAGGGTGCGGCCATCCAGAAGAAGACGAAGCTGTCATTACAGACGAAGTAACAATCCAGGCGACCTGTACAGGTAAAGGAGAAAAAACATATACGGCGGCATTCAGCAAATTTGGAGAAACACAGACAAAAAAGGCGGAAATTTTTGCAGCGGGTCACAGTTATGAAATTCCAACATGGAACTGGATTCCAGACGGCAATGGCTATAAAGCGGAGGCAGTTTTTACATGCAGTGCGTGCGACGAGCAGACAGATGGTCATACATTAACATTACAGGGCAATGATATAACTGTGGAAGAAAAAATTACAGAACAATCTACTTGTATAAAGCAGGGGACAAAAACTTATACAGCAAATGTAACATTTCAGGAACAGAAATATGAAGATACCGAAGGAATTACAGTATCACTTTCTCTGGCAGGCCACGACACCCAGAAAATGTCAGACGCAAAACCGGCATCATGTACCGCGGACGGAACGATGGAATATTATTACTGCAAAACATGTAAGAAACACTTTTCAGATAAGGCCGGAGTGAATGAAATTGCACAGGGAAGCTGGATCATAAAAGCAAAAGACCACCAGATAACAGACCATTTGAATCCGTCAACAAATACAAAAGACGGCAGTCTGGTACGCAGTTGTGATGTCTGCGGATATGTTCAGGAAACATTTCCGATTCCGAAAAAGAAGATGAAAATAGAAATAGGCGAGAAACTGTCAAGCCAATTCGAGAATGCAGAAGATGCCTCAAAATGTAATTTTTCTTTAAAAAATAAGAAAGATAAGAAGTATTTTTCAGTAGACAGCAAAACAGGCAAAATAACCGTAAAAGAGAAAAATTACTCAAAAATCAGCAAGAAAGCTATTACGGTGAACTTAAAAAATGGCGTGGTAAGCTATCCGGTAAAAGTAACGACTCAGATTCCGGCTCCGAATGTAAAATCAAAGCATATTGTGCCAAAAAAGGAAGGGGATTATTATCGTTTTACTTTTAAATATAAAATCAAAAAAGCTGATAAAGTAGAAGTTCGCTGTAACCTTAAAGGTATAAAAAAAGAAGTTTTTGACAGATATTTATCGAATCCAATATGTACCTCAGATTCCTATATCTATCTTAAGGTAGGAAAAATGAAAAAAGTTACATTTACCATTACCGCATATTATGGGAAAAATGTATCAAAAACAGCAAAAGTACCAGTGAAAATACCAAAATAAATTACAGGAAGGAAAATAATTGATATGAAATTATGCATGGGCTGTATGAACCAGATGGAAGATCATCTTTCTGTCTGCCCTCATTGCGGATTTAACGAACATACGCTGCGTCAGGAATCTTACTACTTAGATCCCGGAACAGTTGTAGGCGGCAAATATATTGTCGGACGCGTATTAAATTACGGCGGGCACACAGTTTCCTATCTGGGCATGGATGCAGAAAAAAACCGGAAAGTTATTGTAAAAGAATATCTTCCAAGCGATTTTTCTACCAGGTCAGAAGGAGAAAAAGACGTAACAATATATTCCGGCGATGGTCAGGTGCAGTTTGAACAGGGACTGACAAATTTCTTAAACGAAATGAATCATATTCAGTCTTTAAAAGAAGCTCCCGGAATTGCAAAAGTTTATGACTGTCTGGCGGAAAACGAAACGGGATATGTAGTTTCTGAATATGTCGAAGGCAAAACATTAAAGGAAATTTTAGAATCAGGAAAAAAATACAGCGTAGAAGAAACAGTAAAATTTATCAAAAAAATCCTGACAGGCCTTTCCAAAGTACATAAAGAAGACGTTGTGCATTGTGATATTTCTCCGGAAACAATTATGGTTACCGCGTCGGGGGATATTAAGCTGATGGATTTTGGGTCAACGCGCTATGTCACTACGGCAAATTCCAAGAGTCTTTCTATTATTTTAAAAAGAGGCTATGCGCCGGAAGAACAGTACCGAAGCAAAGGAAAGCGCGGGCCATGGACAGATGTATATGCCGTAGGCGCCGTTATGTACCGGATGATTACCGGTAAAGTTCCGCAGGAATCGGTAGAGCGAACGCTGGCAGATGATTTGAAAGAACCGTCAAAAATGGGCGTTTCCATACCCAAAAATATTGAAAATGCATTGATGAATGCACTGAATGTGTATCAGGATGACAGGACGCAGACCGCTGACGTATTTCTGAAAGAATTAAGCAGCGATAACGTAAAGCGCATCAAAGTAAAGCAGAGAAAAAATAAAACCGGAAAATTCCCCGTCTGGGCAAAAGTTCTGGTGGCAGGCCTTGCCTGTGTCGTGATAGCAGGAGGCGTGTATGTTATTCACAGAATTTCTGGGCAAAGCTCCGATGCTCTTGGCAGCAAAGCGATTGTTATGCAGGATTTCAGGAACAAGACAGAGGAAGACGTCAGAGAATATGTTGAGAATCTGAATAAAGAACATTCCGGATGGGATATTCAGATTGACGCGCAGGATTTTATATTTGATTTGAATAAAGAAAATGGATCCATTTATTCACAGTCCGTCGCACCGGGAACTGTTTTGTACGATCCGGATAAAGACGTTCAGGAGATGTCGGCAGAGGGAGGGATTTCGTGTGACAGCGAAGGAAATGTCAGCGGCACGATTTCCCTGACACTCTACAGCCGGGAAAAAATGCATTACAGCGAGATTCAGGAAATGAATGCCTATGCGCTGGCGCAGAAATTAAATATCAGTACGTCGGATAAAAATTGTTTTATTGAAGAAGAAAAAGAAGGCAGCAACTATTTTGATCTTGCCTCAATGGAAGTGGCCGGAACGGTGATTTCTGCAGAAGAAATAAACAGAGAAGAAAATGGCAGTCAGGTAATTGCGTACAGTCCGGATATTAAAATCCATTATTATGCTTCCGATTTCTTTTACTGGAAAAAACTGCCGGATTTTGCCGGAGAGTGGGAGAGCATCAGCGCTGTGCCGGAACAGCCGGTATATAAATATGCAGATGAAAATGTAAAAAGTGAAACGGGAAGCAAATCACTGGAAAGCAGCAATCTGGTGGACAATAGTTATTTTGCCCTGAAATCAGACGGACATTATACGGGAGAGATTGTCGGACAGAACATCGAACCCGGTACAGAATATGATGAAAGCAGGCCGCTTGGGGAAGATCCTCTGTTAATACAGGTGATTGGAGGCGTTTTTGACTACCAGGGAAAAACAGCACAGCAGTTTGTAGAAGAAATCGGACGGTATGGATTCCAGCTGCATGGTGAAAGTACAAGTTCTGGCAAAACAGGACAGCTTAGCTGGAGTATTGAAAGTGTACGGGTGTATGCTTTGGGGGATGAAGGAGGAACAGCATTACCTTATTTCAAAGCACAGGATGGCAGTGGAGATGTATTTTTTGATATTACGGTAAAAGAACCTCCAAAGCCAAAAGAAACACAAAAGCCAAAGTCAGATTCAACACCGAAACCGACTCCGGAACCAACTCCGGAACCAGCAGTGCCAAAAAGTGAAGACCGTAGGGGTAATTAACAGAATTATAAGAATAAAAAAAGAAGGGGGAAATATATGTGTAAACAATTAAAATTGAAAAAGTTATTTGTATTTTTGGTAACGTTTGTTATGCTCCTTTCCACTGTCTGTATAAATACACAGACAGTGGAAGCTGCGGGGAAAGCGAAAAAAATATCTCTTAAAACAAATGCCGGAAGCGTAAGTATCGGCGGCACAACGAAAATTAAAGTGAAAAATGCAAAAGGAGCAAAAATTACATACAAGTCAAATAAAAAATCTGTTGCAAAAGTAAACAAAAAAGGAAAAGTGACTGGCGTAAAAGCAGGTACAGCTAAAATAACTGTGAAAGTCAAAAAAGGGAGCACCAGCAAAAAGTTTACTTATAAAGTAGCTGTGAATAAGCCCACGTTTTTATTTAGTAAAACTTCAGTCGGAGTCGGAAGAAGTACAACGCTGACTATAAGAAATATGCCAACAAAAGCTAAATATAAATGGTCGTCAAGCAACAGCAATGTGGCAGCTGTCAGCAATGGAACAGTAACAGGAAAAAGTGTCGGAACAGCAGTGATTAAAGCTAAAGTTACTGTAAAAAAGAAGGTCTCTTACACATTATCATGCAGTGTCAGCGTAACTGCTGTTCCAAAGAAAACCTATACAGTAAAATTTAACAGTAACGGCGGGAGCAGCGTGCCGTCCCAGATTGTAGAATCGGGGCAGAAAGTAAGCAAACCGGCAGATCCGATAAGGACAGGCTATACATTCGTTGGATGGTATACTAATTCCAGACTTACGTCTGCTTATAATTTTAATACTGCTGTTACCAGAAATCTGACGCTGTATGCAAAATGGACGGTAGAGATACCGAGCGAATTTACAGTCAAATTTGAAACGAATGGCGGAAATGTTATTGCAGATCAAATCGTAAAAAGAGGAGGCACAGTAGTAAGGCCTGCAGATCCTGTCCGGGACGGGTACGTGTTTGAAGGATGGTATGCTGATGACCAGTTTAATCAGTTTTATAATTTTAGCGCGACTGTATCAAAAAATATCACTTTATATGCGAGATGGGCGGATATGTCAAAGCATTCTGTTACATTTGTATTGAATGACGGAAGCATGGGCGCATATGAAATGCAGGTAGTAGAAAATGAAGAAAAAGCGGTCAGGCCCCAAAAAGATCCTTCCAGGGAGAATTACCGGTTTACAGGATGGTATACGGATGAAACTGCAGTAGATGAATATAATTTTTCATCGGAAGTCACGGGAGATCTGACGCTGTATGCCGGATGGGGTTCACCGGATGAGAACAGCGAAGGTGTATATAATGCCACATCAGGCGGAGAAACAATTTATTCAGTTACAAATGTAAAAGTAAATGAAGATGTAGTGCAGGCTACAGTAAACGCCGATTCTTCCAGTGTACTTGTCATCAGTTTTTTAAACAAAGAAGGATTCTTTGATAAAGAAGATTGGAGTGTCGAGAATGCAAGCGTATATGATACAGTTTCTGTCCGGACACCGGAATATTGC
>CAOKHR010000192.1 GCA_948468325.1 uncultured Lachnospiraceae bacterium
TTCGCTTCTTTTGGATCCCCTTTGACAATCAGCGTATACACTCTTCCTGTATTTGACATATGAAGTACCTCAAATCCGTCCGGAAGCGTAGGCATCTCTGCCTGAAATGCCACCTGAATCTTGCACACACTTCCCTGTAAGTCACTTAAAGACCTCTCAATCATAATTTTGCCTTTGTGCATAATTCCCACATAATCACAGACATCCTCAAGCTCTCTTAAATTGTGCGAAGAAACAATAACTGTCGTATTATATTCTGAAACATCTGCCATAATAATACTCCAGATCTGTCGGCGCATCACAGGATCCAGGCCATCCACCGGTTCGTCTAAAATCAGAAGTTCCGCCCTCGTACAGACTGCAAGCCAGAATGCGACCTGCTTCTGCATTCCCTTTGACAGACTCCGTATATTTTTTTTGGGGTCAATCGCGGGAAAATATTCCATCAGACGATAAAACATCTTTTCATCAAACTTCGGATAGATTCCCTGATAAAACCGTTTCATTTCCATCGTATCCGCCTGCATAAAATAGAATAAGTCATCGGGGATAAATGCAAATTTCTCTTTAATTTTCGGATTTTCATAAACCGGTTCTCCGTCTATTTCAACAGTTCCTTCATTCTGTCTGTAAATCCCTGTCAGATGACGAAGCAGTGTGGATTTACCGGCGCCGTTCGGACCGACAAGACCATAGATCGCGCCTTTTTTTACTGACATATCAGTACCGTCCAAAGCACGAAACCCGTTAAATTCTTTTACCAGACCAGTTACTTTAATCATTTTTTTCCAGCCTCCCCTGATTCAGATTTTCCAGACGACATCCCAATTCTTCTTTCGATACCTTAAGAACAAGAAGTTCCGTCACTATGTCATCAAATGTCATTAAAAGCTCCTGCTCCCTGCTCTTATGAATAAAATCCGTAGCAGAAGCAAAAGTACCTTTTCCTTTCATACTGTAAACATAGCCTTCGGTTTCCAGTTCTTTGTAAGCTCTCTGTATCGTATTGGGATTGATTGCAAGATTTGATGCAAGCTCCCGTACAGACGGAAGCTTTTCGTCTGCTGCAATGGCATTTGTAAGAAGCAAATGCCGGATTCCTTCTTTGATTTGTTCATAAATGGGTTTCGCATCCCTGTAATTTAACTGCAGCAATCCAATAACCTCCCTTACCTAAGTGTATTAATACATTTGATACACTTAGTCTAACACGATGTATTCCGGGGCACAATAAAGATCTATATAGGAATTGATTAAGAAATTATTAAGATTACTTATCGAATTGCTTTTACCGGACATGATTTTTTGCAGTCGCCGCAGCGGATGCATTCCGGATGATTCGCATTTTCTACAGGATTAATCTGCATTTTGCAGACATCTGCACAGACGCCGCAGTTGATACATGCTTTTTTATCCACCCGGTAACGAAATACGGCAATCGGATTAAATACCGAATAAACGGCTCCCAGCGGACAGATATATTTGCAAAAAGGCCTGTAAATAAGAATTGACAAAAGAATTATAACAAGCAGCAGCACATTTTTCCATGCGTACAGCCAGCCAAGTGCACTGCGCATTGATTTATTCCATAAAACAAGAAAAAATCCTCCCTCTAATGTACCGGCCGGACAAATCAGTTTACAAAAATAAGGTGCTCCCTGTCCCATAATATCTACAAGAAACATCGGAAGCAGCACCACAAAAACTGCAAAAATAAGATATTTTAACTTTCGAAGCAGCTTATCGCCTGCAAATGTTTGAATTTTTTTCGGAAACGGAATTTTATACAGCAAATCCTGAATCAACCCAAACGGGCACAAATAACCGCAGACAAATCTGCCCATCAACGCCCCAAAGAGCATCAGAAATCCCGCCACATAAAATGCCATCTTAAAATTCCAGCTGCCGATAACCGCCTGCATAGATCCAATTGGACAGGAACCCAATGCTCCCGGACAAGAATAGCAGTTCAATCCCGGAACACAAAAGTTTTTCAATTTTCCTCTGTATATTTTTCCCCGGGCAAATCCCACAAGATAACTGTTTGTGAGAAATGCCCAAAAAATCTGTATTTTATTTCTTTTATCCAATGCCGATACACTCCATACAAATATTAACCGCTTTTTCAAAAACAACAGACACTTCCCCGCGGTAAATTCCAAATCCCATCATCAAAAGTCCTGCAGCCGCAAGGCCAAATCCCGTTTTGGAAAATCGAAAGAAGTCTCTCATAGTCCGGCTCCTTTCAGTTTATCTTCCACAATACTCTTCCAGTCTTCAAAAGAACGGCTTCCGGTGTAGGATTCTCCGACGATATTTCCTTCTTTATCCACAAAAAATGTTTCCGGAACAGCATTGATTCCCGCCAGGCGTCCATTCAAATACCCTTCGTCCGGCACCAGAAACGGATATGTGGCTCCTGTCTTCTCTGCCAGGAGTTTTGCTTTTTCAACCGTCTCCTCATCCGCACAATCCAAGACAATCCCGACTACCTGTACGCCTTCTTCTTCCATCTCATTCCCAAGCTTCTCCAAATCCGGAATTTCATTCACACACGGCGTACACCAGGTAGTAAACACATTGACCATCGTCAAATCATAATCTGCAAACATCTCCTGCGTATAAGTTTCTCCTTCAATATCCTGCATGGAAAAATCTCCCAGATTATCTCCCTTTACATCACCCGTTCCTGTCTGCCCGTCTTTTACCGCATCATCCGCCATATCCGCACTTTCTGTAACCTCTGCGTCTGCCTCTTTCTGCGCATCTTTCGCCGCAGAGTCTCCGCTCACTGATCCGCAGCCTCCCAAAACAGCCAGACAGCAAAGTCCGGACACAAGTAAAACACCTGATTTTCCCTTTTTTAACATCTTAAAATCTCCTTTCATCATCTAATGCCATTACGGCTGCAAGATTTCCCCGCTTCCCTCTGCTTGCCCGATGGGAAAATAAAACTTCCGGATGGCAGCAGGTACAAATCTGCGTAACTGCGAGATTCCCGGATGGCACACCCGCTTCTAAAAGCACAATCTCGTTTGCCTTCCAGAGGTCCAGCAGATATTTTCCATTTCCTTTATCTATAAGTATTTCTTTTGTCTCTGAAAATTCTTCCCTGAATTTTTCCGCTACGTCTTCCCCTACTTCATAACAGTTCCGGCAAATTGACGGTCCGATTGCACAAAGCACATCGGAAGGCCTGGTACCAAATTCCCGGTGCATTTTATCAAGCGTTACCTTTCCAATTCTCCCTGCCGTCCCTCTCCATCCGGAGTGGCTAAGCCCGATTGCATGGTGTACCGGATCTGCAAAATACAGCGGCACACAGTCTGCATGAAATGTAATCAGCGTAACTTCTTTTTCATTTGTAACCATTCCGTCTACATCCTGATATTTCTGGCCAAATACAATTCCATTGCCGGCATCTTCTTTTCTGACACGGATGACATTTGTCGTATGCGTCTGGTCAGAAAGCACAAAGCTGCCGTAATCTACAGAAAGCGCTTCAGCCAGCCTGCGGTAATTTTCTTCTACGGCTTCTCTCCTGTCGCCTCTCGAAAAACTGAAGTTTAACGTTGAAAATATTCCTTCACTGACGCCGCCGAACCGTGTGGTAAAACCATGTTTTACTACACCGCACTGCTCAAGCAGCGGAAAAACAAAGAGCGGAAATATCGTACCGTCCGCAAGAGAAATCTCTTTCATTATTATTGCGCGTCTTTTCGCGCATAGAGGGATACCCGGAGGGTGTTTCATTTTAGGAATTGTATTTTGAAACATGAAAAGATCCTTTCTAATTTTACACTTTATAATCAAACGCGTTTTTAATATGCACAATTTCATCGTTCCCCGTCATTGCAATCACATCAAAACGGCATGGCGTCATATCGCCATAACCATTTTTGATGCAAAAATAAGAAGCCGCTTTACAAATCCGTCTTTGTTTCTTTGCATCTACCGCTTCCAAAGGACTGCCGCAGGAATTATCTTTCCGATATTTTACCTCTGCAAACACAAGATACTTTCCGTCTCTTGCTATAATATCAATTTCTCCCCATCTGCTGTAAAAATTTTGTCCAATAACCACAAAGCCCTGCTGTTTCAAATATTCAGCCGCCTTTTGTTCATAGTTGTTACCGATTTTTCTTCTGTTATCCATATACTGCCGTTTGTCTCCGTCTACTTAATTTTTGACCGCAGTCTGTCCATATCGTCGACAAATACTAAAATTTCAGCCACCACATCGTATAATTCCGGTGGAATAGAATCTCCGATTTCAAGCTTTGACAACGTATTTGCCAGCTTATTATCTTTGTATAAAGGGACATTTCCTTCCTTTCCTTTTTCGATAATACGCTCTGCCAGCTCGCCTTTTCCGGTGGCCAGAATTTTAGGCGCAGCATCACCAGGTTCATAGGAAAGGGCAACAGCTGTCTTTACCTTTTTATCTTCTCTCTCTTTTCCCATATTCTCACGCCCTGACATCAAAAGAATACCTGTGTACCATGCCTCTTGCCGAAGAACCCCCCTGACTTAAAAGGTTTTCCACGAAATTCACTTTTTCTTCCTGATTTTTCACCTGTATTTTTGCCTGAAAACCTTTTGCTTCCAGTCGTTCCCTTAATATATCCATATTTTCCAGAATCAGATGATAAGACGCATCATCTGCCAGATAAAAATTCGTAGCCACCTGCGTCTGGCGCAGTTTAATCGACACATCGGCAGAACCCAGATGATCTAAATCCAGATGCAGAAATGCTGTCAGTTCTCCGTCTTTTTCCTGCTTTTTTCTCCGGTCGGTATAAACATACAAATCGCTGTGCGTGTTTTGTCCTGCCATCTTTAACGGAATCTGTACATAAGCATATGTCTGATTGATCTGATTCATGAATTGAATATTGCTCCGTACATTGGCCGCCGTATCGGACAATTGAGGCGTACTCTGGCCAAACGATTTTAATATTTTCTCCATCTGTCCCATCTGACGGTCAAGCCTTTCATACAGCTCGCTTATTTTATGCTCTGATTTTAATTCCTCCGGTTTCACGAGCCACTGCCGTTCCATAACATTACGGATGAGCGTACGATACTCTTTGGAAGAAAGCAGACCTGCCAATACATTTTTTGCATCTGCATCCTGTGTGGAAAAGGCCT
>CAOKHR010000193.1 GCA_948468325.1 uncultured Lachnospiraceae bacterium
CGTTTTACACTTGGCTTTTCGTAATGTTCTCTCTTACGAATCTCCTGCTGAATACCAGCCTTTGCACAGTTTCTTTTGAATCTGCGTAAAGCGCTGTCTAAAGTCTCGTTTTCTTTTACGATTACATTTGACATAGTCTCACACCTAACCTCCCTCCAGCTGCGTATTGTGCGCATTCAACTGTCTGGGTAATTTTAAATTGCACTAAAGAATATTATAGCATAATTTTTCCATTCGTCAACTACTTTTATATAAAAACTAGAGCGTATTTCACGGAAGATTCCAATGTAATGTTGTATATAATTTACCAATAATTTTTTGTATTTATATCTAAAAATGGCATAAATTGTACTAAGTCCCGCATGCGTCACCAGAAAGATTCGGCTGCCATATTTATAATAAGCACATTGTCCGAATTTCCGGTACAGCTGCCGAAGCTCTTTTTTGCTGATATTCGCATCGTCTAACACATGCTTCGTAACCGTTTCAAATTCTCTGGAGCCTCCGGTCATATCATTTGCATATGTCCACAGCCAACGTTCATGATTTCCTTCCAGCATAAGTACATTCTTTTTGTTCTTGATTGACATCAGAAATTCAATGACTTCCACATTTTCAATGCCTCTGTCAATGTAATCTCCTGTAAATATGTACATTTCATCCTCTTTCATCCCGCCGCAATCCGAAAAATACTTCTGCAAAACCGTATAACAGCCGTGAATATCTCCAATGTGATGCACTTTCTTATAGTGCGAAAAATCTACCATCTCAAGCCAGATTGTATCCAGTTCATCCGGCTTTATCACTTTTACGCCGGAGGGAATCTTCTGTGTTGCAAACCGTGCATACATTCTTTCAATCACATGCTCTGACACTCTTTTTAACGGCTCTCTTTTTGCATTTCTTATTTTTACTTCTTCCATCGGTATATCTGTAAAATCAACACAATAAATCCTGTACCGATATGCCGTACACAGTTCCTTATATCTGTTTATTTCCGATGTTTTGGAGTTTGTGGCATCAATTACCGTAAATTCGCCTTTCTGCATCCGAAGCTCTAACAGCTGAAACAAGATTTTCCATACGACGCTGTCATTGCTCTGGCTGATACTTTCTGTTCCGTCCACCTGCATCACAGGACTCTGGCACAAAAGACGAATATCGTCTGCTGACAATGCATATCCTTTCAGTCCCATCTGTTCAATCCAGGTTGTTTTTCCGCAGCCTGCCGAACCTCTCAATAAAAGTAAAATTCTCATCTTAAATCATCCTTTCCTGTATACCAATACACACACAACCTGCCGCCGGCAGCTTTTTACATACGAAAGACAAAAAGCGGCATAGTCCGGATATAACATCCAGTCTATGCCGCCGCGCTTTCTTTAATGAAGATTTCTATGTAAAAGTTTATGCTCTTTTCCTTTCAGGAAATCCTGATACAATGCCTGTATTGCCGGATTTTCATCTGCGGATCTGATATTGGAACTCATATCTACTTTGTAAATACCTTCCATACGTCTCTTCTTGGTTCTTGGCCCTGCCGGTCCCGGCTGGCCCCCTCCCATAATACAGCCCCTCTTGCAGGCCATAACTTCTACAAAATCATATTGCGCTTCGCCCGCTTTGATGCTGTCTAACAGCCTCCCTGCATTAGCAAGACCATTTACTACAGCAATACGGACTTCTCTGCCTCCGTGCTCAATGACGGCTTCTTTGATTCCGTCTTCTCCGCGGACACCAGTAAAACTGATTTCCCGCAGAGACTCATAATCTTTTTTATCGGAAAGACGCCGTAATACGGCTTCCGTCACACCGCCGGTTACGCCGAAAATCGCGCCGCCGCCAGAGGCCAGAGAAAACGGCATATCTGCTGATTCTCCCTGTATTTTATCAAACTGGATACCCATCTGCTTAATCATACGGATGACTTCTGTTGTCGTCAGTACGAAATCCGTATCCTGTCTGCCGTCTGTAAAGTTGTCTTTTCTTAATATCTCACCTTTTTTGGCAGTACAGGGCATAATGGATACTACCATTGTCTTCTTGCCTTCTTTTTCGTCTCTTTCTTTAAAATACTCCTTGATAACCGGTGAAAACATTCCCTGTGGAGAACGGCAGGTCGAAATATTTTTTGCGAATTCCGGATATTTGGTCTCGCAATATTTCACCCATCCCGGACAGCAGGAAGTAAATAACGGCAGATTGTCTCCTTTTTCCAGACGCTCTGCAAATTCGGCAGACTCTTCCATTACGGTCAGATCTGCTGCAAAATTCGTATCATATATCTCGTCAAATCCCATAATACGCAGCGCTTCTACCAGTTTGCCAAAAGAATTCTTTCCCTTGGGAATCTGGAAATGATCGCCGACTGCAATACGGACAGACGGAGCCACCTGTGCTACTACACGGATATTCTCGTCTTCAATGGCATCCCATACGACAGTAACATTAGAGCGCAGGGAAAGCGCCGACGTCGGACAGACTGCCGCGCACTGGCCGCAGCCTACGCAGTCCGTTTCACTGAGCTTTTTATTGAAAGCCGGCATTACCTGCGTCTTGGAGCCGCGGAATGCAAAATTAATCGCACCGACTCCCTGAATCTCGTCACAGGTACGCACACAGTCGCCGCAAAGAATACATTTGTTGGGATCTAACACAATACTTGGTGAACTCATGTCGATTGGACGTTTTTCTTTTGTATTCGGGAAACGCACATCATGTACGCCGACCCGGTATGCCAGAGACTGCAGCTCGCACATACCATTCTTATGACAGACCGTACAATCCCTGTCATGGGACGCCAGCAGCAGTTCAATCATCAGTTTGCGGTAACTTTGTATCCTCTTTGTATTTGTATAAATCACCATTCCCGCTCTCGGCTGTTCCGAACAGGATGCAAAAATTCTTCCTTTATTATCTTCCACTACACACATACGACAGGCACCGTAAATAGACAGCTCCGAATGGTAGCAGAAAGTCGGCAGATCAATGCCTGCCTTACGGATTAATGAAAGTACGTTCTTTTCCCCTTCAATCGGTACTTTTTTTGAATCTATTGTAATATAATCCATCTTACGTTCCTCCTAACTTTCTTTTACAATCGCGCCAAACGGACAGTTGTCCAGACAGGTTCCGCACTTAATACATGCTTCCTGATTGATTACAAACGGTTCTTTTATTTTTCCGCTGATTGCATTTACCGGACAATTTCTTGCACATTTCGAACATCCCTTACATTTCTCGGGCACAATCTTATATTGCTGCAATGCCTGACAGGTTCCTGTCTTACAGCGTTTCTCCACAACGTGTTCCAGATATTCTTCCCTGAAATTTCTCAGCGTGGATAATACCGGAAGCGCAGCGCTCTTTCCAAGACCGCAAAGCGCCGTATTGGTAATGGCTTCTCCCAGTTCCTCTAACATTTTTAAAGACTCTTCTGTTCCTTTTCCTGCCACAATATCTTCTAAAATGTCTAACATCTGTTTTGTACCCTCACGGCAGGGCACACATTTCCCGCAGCTTTCATTCTGTGTAAAATTCATAAAGAAGCGGGCAACTTCTACCATACAGGTATTTTCGTCCATGACAACCAGTCCGCCGGAACCAATCATGGCATTTAATTTTTTCAGCGAATCAAAATCCAGTTTCACTTCCAGATTGCTTGTCACAAGACATCCGCCGGAAGGTCCGCCGATTTGTACGGCTTTAAACGGCACATCATTCTTCACGCCGCCGCCAATATCATATACAATCTTCCGAAGTGTCGTGCCCATCGGCACTTCAATCAATCCGGTATGTTTTACACTTCCCGTCAATGCAAATGCTTTTGTACCCGGACTTCCTTCCGTACCAATTGAATGATACCATTTGGCGCCCTCATTAATAATCATCGGCACATTGGCATATGTTTCTACGTTATTCAATACGGTAGGCTTTGCAAACAAGCCCTGTTCTACCGTCCGCGGAGGCTTGGTTCTGGGCATTCCGCGTTCGCCTTCGATGGATGCCGTAAGCGCGCTTCCCTCCCCGCAGACGAAAGCTCCTGCCCCGCGGTTGATATGTATCCGGAAAGAAAATTCCGTTCCTAATATGTTTTCTCCCAAAAGTCCTGCTTCTGTTGCCTGTGCAATCGCTGTTTTCAGACGGTTAATCGCAAGCGGATACTCTGCTCTTACATAGATATATCCTTCCGACGCGCCGACTGCATATCCCGCAATCATCATACCTTCCAGCATTTTATGCGGATCGCCTTCCATTACGCTTCTGTCCATAAATGCGCCGGGATCTCCCTCATCTCCGTTGCAGACAACGTATTTTTCCTCTACTTTCTGCCGCGCTACCTGCTGCCATTTATATCCTGTGCGGAAGCCTCCGCCTCCTCTTCCTCTTAAGTCTGACTCTGAGATTTCATTGACAACCTCTTCCGGCGTCATATCAAACAATACTTTTTCTAATGCTTTATAACCGCCGACTGCAAGATATTCATCAATATTTTCTGCATCAATATGCCCGCAGTTCTTAAGGACAAGACGCATCTGTTTCTCATAGAAAGGAATCTTCTCCTGCGTCTCGTATTTGATGCCGTCTGCTTCGTAAAGCAGACGCTCTACCGGACGGTCATTGCGAATGGATTCTTCAAAAATCTCTTCACAGTCTTCCGCTTTCACTTTTACATAAAGATAATTGCTGGGCTCAATCCGTACTAACGGACCCATCTCGCAGAATCCGTGGCACCCGCTGCGCTTTACGCCTGTGTCCACGGGATGTGCAATTTCCGCACCGAATTCTACTTCTATGCCCTCCTCTTTTGCTGCCAGTTCTTTAAATTTATCATATATTCCGGCAGAACCTCCTGCCAGACATCCGGTACCCGCACAAACCAAAATCCGGTGTGACGGCCGTTTCATTGCTTCTTTTGCCTCTATGCGCCTTGCTTCCAAAGCTTCTCTATTCTCTAATCTCATTGATTCTCTGCACCTTTCAATTCTTCAAATAACTCGTGTACCTTCTCCGGAGTCATTGCCGGATGCACCACATCATTTACCGTTAATACCGGAGCCAGTCCGCAGGCCCCCAGACAGGAAACCGTCTCCAGTGTAAAAAGCATATCGTCTGTCGTATGC
>CAOKHR010000194.1 GCA_948468325.1 uncultured Lachnospiraceae bacterium
CCAAGGGCGAATGCTGCGCGGTACCACCTTGCTTATACGGCCAACAACGTGCCGTACATCTCTTCATCTTTAACGGAATGACCCGCAGGAACTTACTCACATCTTCTCCGATTCTCCTATGCTTCGGTTCCCGGGTTCAAAAGCTACCTTCCGTATACCGTATTTTAAGCTGCCTTTCAGCCGGTGGACAGCTCTCTCTGGAAATCGTATATACGTACTCCTCTTTCTCACTACCTTTGCCAGATAACTGCTACTATCATACGTGGAAAAAATTTATTTGTCAAGCATGGAAAATATTTGTACGTATAAGGAAAGGTGTAAAATACCTCTGATTTGTCCGGTTACTGTTATTGAATTGTTATTCTTTTATTTTGTCAATATCTGTAAGATTTACGCCAGACACATTAAGAATGGCTTTTAGTGTTAAATATTCGTCTTTTAATTCTGCATATGTCTTTGTTGCATTCTCTTCTCTTGCTAAAAGCATATACCTTTGAATTTTTTTAAAATCATCAAGCGCTGCTTTCGTAACTTCAACATCTGTCAGCATACAATCACCTGCTTCCCTTACTTATCATCTACAACCTGAAAAATATAAAATTTCAGATAATAACTTTCATCTGCCGCCCAGAGAATCGGATGGTCCGCCGCCTGTGTGCGGTATTCCGCCTGACGCAGCCTTTTATGGGCATTTTGTGCCGCCTGATAAATTGTCTTTGTAAACAATTCATAGTCCATAAAATGAGAACAGGAGCAAGTCGCCAGATAACCGCCCGGACGGACTAATTTCATTGCCCGAAGATTGATTTCCCGATAACCCTTAACCGCATTTTTTACGGCACTTTTTGATTTTGCAAATGCGGGCGGGTCCAGAATCACTACGTCGAATTTCTTTTCCTGCTTTTCAAATTCCGGCAATAGTTCAAACACATCCTCACACCGGAACTGTACGGTATCTTCCAGACCATTTAACTTTGCATTTTCTCTTGCCTGATTTACGGCAAGCTCCGACGCATCCACTCCAAGCACGCTCTTTGCTCCCGCAATTGCGGCATTCAAAGCAAAGGAGCCCGTATGCGTAAAGCAGTCCAGCACTTCCATATTCCGGCACAGCTTCTGAATTGCAAGCCTGTTGTATTTCTGATCCAGAAAAAAACCCGTCTTCTGGCCATCTTTGACATCCACAATATATTTTACACCGTTTTCTGTAATTTCTACATTTGTATCAAATGCTTCGCCGATAAAGCCTTTGATCCTCTCCATGCCTTCCAGACTGCGGACTTTCGCATCACTCCGCTCATAAACGCCGCGAATTCGGATTTTGTCCTTCAAAAGCTCCTCTTTTAACAATTCTATGATTTCCTGTTTAAAGCAATCAATTCCAAGCGCCAGAGACTGCACGACCAGTACATCCGAAAATTTATCTATCACTAATCCCGGCAGAAAATCGGCCTCTCCGAAAATCACCCGGCAGCTTGCCGTATCGACCGTTCTTTTCCGGTACTCCCACGCATCTTTTACGCGCATACGCAAAAATTCCCTGTCAATCTCCTGTTTACTGTCTCTTGTCAGCATCCGTATGCGGATTTTGGAATTCTGGTTGATAAAGCCCTTTCCCATCGGATAACCGTCAAAGTCATGTACCTGCACAACGCCGCCGTTTTGGAATCTTCCTGTTATGGACGCAATTTCATTGTCATAAATCCACATACCGCCGGATTTTAAATTTCGGCCCTCTCCCTTTTTTAACGTTACTATCGTCATAGAATTTTCCTCTCTTTCTCACATTATGACATCGGAAGTTCAAATGCCGCGGCTTCCTTTTCATACGCCTCTGCCTCTTCTAATAATGTCCGGATCTGATATTCTTCTTCAGGCATTTCTTTTTGCAGTTCTTCTGCCATTTTACGGCAGCACTGGCTCATTGCAGTAAGCGGCAGATCTTCTTTCCTGCGTATATCTATGACGGCTTCTGTTCCACTTACTGCGCTTTCAAACCATTGAAGCGCTTCTTCATAATCTTTCTGATCCATAAAAAAACTGCCGATTTCATAACAAAGTTCCGCACACAGGGCATCGGGCATCAGTTTAAATGCCAGTGCAAAAAAGCGGTCTGTCTGATGATTTTCCCGATAAATGTGACAAAGCGCACAGATGGCTTCTTTTTTTGTATCCAGGGAAGTTTCCTGCTGTCCGATTACTGTTTCAAAAATATCCGCGGCAGCTGAAAAATCGTCTTTTGTCCCGCTTAAGAACAACTCTTTTACATACATGGAGTGAATTTTTGCGGAAAGTCTTCCTTCTTTCTCAAAAATACGCCGAAACAAATGAAAATCTCTTTTGCTGTGCAGACTCTGCGGCAAATGCTGTACCTCTATGTCACTGTCATAAACGACTGGTTCTAACCGAACGGTTTCATGCACGGCATCCACCCAGACAAACTCCCGCAGCCGCTTATAGAGCTTCGGCCGGTATTCATCCCTGTAATTTGCCGTTGTATTAAACGCCGGAGGCGTCATATAGTGCATCTGCACAATCTCGATTTCCGGCAGAAGCGCCTGTTTTAATTCTGCAAACCGCTTGTGGTTAAAATAATCCAGCACTTCATCCGCATCTGCCGAATAAATATAGTCCATGGACGCTTTTGAAAACGCATAATTCCTTGCCGCTGCAAAATCATCCTGCCATTCGTAATCATAAATTTTATCTGTAAATTCTGCTGCAATTTCTTTTGTATGGTCTGTTGAGCCGGTGTCTACAATAATGATTTCATCCATCAAATCTGCAATTGATACCAGACATCTGCGCAGTACATTTTCTTCGTTTTTTACAATCATGCAAAGACTTACCGTAACCAATGATAATCCCCCTTTTTTTCATAATATCATATGTATAAATTTTTTTGAAGAAAATGGAGAAAATTTCTTGACAGTTTATGTATTTTCATGTATTATTGATTCTGCTGTGAAAGCATGCCCAGTTAGCTCAGTTGGTAGAGCAGAGGACTGAAAATCCTCGTGTCTCTGGTTCGATTCCGGAACTGGGCATTTTGTATGCAATTCTATTTTCCTCAGATGCAGATCCAATGCACTTCATGAGCTTCAAATCGCTCCGGCAGCGACATTTTCCGCAGCATATTGCGGATTACAGCTTCCGGAACGGCATTCTGACGGCCGGCATTTCTTCTCATCTGTTCTTCCCACTCTGTTTCAAGGTAGACAATCCTTACCGATGCATGATAGTCCGTAAAAAGCCGGATTTGTTTTTCACGGGTCATCGGCGTCAGATTTGTTGCATTCCAGACAAACGGGATTTGTTTTCTAAGGTAAGCCTTTGCCTGTTCCTTAGCGTCATTTATCACCGCTGTCTGATTGTCTTCAGGGGAAATATGCATCCGCTGCCTGATTTTATCCAGAGAAATCTCAGCATACCCGTCGGCATAAGTCTTTATCCAAGTATCCTTTCCGGTTCCCGGAAGCCCGCTCATTAAAATCACTTCTCCCCAGCTGTCATCAAACAGCTTCTGGCCCGGCAAAATATTTTTTCCGGACAAATAAGCATATTCTGACCACGAATCCGGAAAGATAAGCGGCATTTCCAGACAATTGGATTCCTCTGCCAACAGCCGGAAAAGATCAACTGCTTCAAGCACTTCTTTTTTGTCACTGCAAATCCTGCCTCTCATGTCCGCAGATGACAGAAGCCATAACATCCGCAGCGAAAAATCTCCGGCCAGTCTTCCCACAGATGCCATTTTTGCCGCGCAGCGCTCCGGTTCTTCACGTTCCAGTATATGCATAGGGACGGAATGATACCGTATTAAGGTACATACCGTCTCCCGAAAATTTAGCATATTGGGTTCCCCGCAGAATCCAAACTCCAGCCAGAGGATTTCCCTCGCCATCCGTGATCCGACAACTGAGTGACTGGGAGAAATCCATGCTCCGTTTTCCATATGTGTGCAGGGGATTTTTCCAATATCATGCAGGAGCGCAGCCACAAACAGCTCCTCCCTCTTTTTACTGTCCAGCATACGCCAGTCTGACATTGCCGTCAGTTCCTCGCATACCATCATGGTATGAATCCACACATCTCCTTCTCCATGCCACAGCGGATTTTGCAGTACGCCTTTCATTTTTGCAATCCATGGAGACAGTGCGGAATTTTCTATTTCTATCCAATCAATCTTCCAGTCCGGCGGCTTTGGTGCCAGTCCGGAAAGAAACTGCCATTTTTTCATACTTTCTATTCCTTATATAAACTCTCAACCGGTACCGCCAGTCCATTGGGCACAATCGGACGGTCCAGCCAGTGGGTATCCGAAAAATTTACACACTGGAGGAAGCCTGCCCTTACATATTTCATCCTGTCCACAACTGCTCCGTTTTCCTCCACTTTAATGTACAAGCCTTCCATCAGTCCGGAGCTGTCTGTCTCCCGACACTGCCTGTCCCCGTCCAGACGCAGCTCTTCTGCCTCTTTTTTTAAGGCTTCCATATGTCCCTCGCGGATATAGGACGATGGACCCAACAGAGCAAGCAGCTTTTCCTCCGTCTGAAATACGCCTTCTGCCAAAACCGGCACTGAGGCAATTGGCATACGGCCGGTCAGCTTCTGTCTGGATATTGTATCCAGAAAAAATCCTTTTTCCCTGTCATAAATATCAAATTCCAGAAAATAATGGGGCAGGGCATCGTAAAATACAGTATGCTTTGCATACATCCATTCCCCATACATAATGTAACGCTTTCCAAGTATCCGGTAAAAGGAATCCTTATGTACTGCCGCCCACTGTTTCATCAGATTATAATGCCGCTCCCGATAGCCGCCGGTCAGATAATGGCCCCGGCTCTGGAGCAAAAGTTCCCCGCTCTCGTCAAAAGAAATGCCTGTATTTGCCCCATCGCATTTTTCTTCCACCACAAGATGTCTGCCCCGGATTTGGGAAAAAGGGATCTGTGACAAATCCTCGTCTCCCGGCTGAAGGCGCGAACCTTCCAGATGGGGCGTCCTCGGATATTTTCTTATCTCATTCATATCGTTTTTCCTTAGTTTTTTTAAATCATTGCAGCCAGAATCAAATGCCCGTTTACCCCATCAAA
>CAOKHR010000195.1 GCA_948468325.1 uncultured Lachnospiraceae bacterium
CCGCCTGGCGAAAAATTTTATTCAGCTTTACAACAGGAAACACATCTGCCTGAATAATATCTTTTAACACATTCCCCGGACCCACACTGGGCAGCTGGCTCACATCACCTACAAGAATCAGCCGCGTTCCCGGTGCAATTGCCTTTAACAGCGCATACATCAGGTTTATGTCAACCATAGACATTTCATCTATAATGACTGCATCTGTCTCCAGTGGATATTCCTCATTTCTTGAAAATCCGGCCGTCTGGTCAACTGCTCCGTTCAGCTCCAGCATGCGGTGAATTGTCCGCGCCTCGTATCCCGTTGTTTCACTCATCCTTTTTGCAGCCCTTCCGGTAGGCGCGCCCAGAGAAATATCCAGTCCTTCCAATTCGAAATAACGGATAATCATATTAATCGTTGTAGTTTTCCCTGTGCCCGGCCCTCCGGTCAGAATAAAAAGCCCGTTTTTTACCGCTTCTTTTACTGCAGCCGCCTGCATTTCGTCCGGCTCCATTTTACTCTGCCGCCCAATCTGACGAATGCGCTCCTCAAGCAGCCTGTCAGAAAGATCATATTTTATATCCAGATTCCGCAGCATGGCAGCAACAGACGCTTCCATATAATAATATGGCGCACTGTAAATATTTTCCCCTTTGACAATAATTTTTTTATCAATCGCAAGATCCATATAATGCTTTTCAAGCAAAGAACAATCGACTCCAAGCAGGGCTGCGGTTCGTTCTGTCAGCTCTTCCCTGGGAAGATAGGTATGCCCTTCCGAAACTCCCTGCAGCAATCCGTATAAAATTCCGCTTCTGATTCGAAAATCCGAATCCATACGGATTCCGGCTTTTGATGCAATTTCATCCGCGATTTTAAAACCCACGCCCTGTATGTCATCTGCAAGACGGTACGGATTTTCTTTTATGACCTGATATATATTCTGCTGATATTTCTTATATATTTTCATCGCCAGATTCAGGGAAATTCCGTACTTCTGCAGAAAAATCATCGCATGACGGAAATCTCTTTTCTCTGTCACCTGACTGGAAATTTCCATTGCCCTGCGCTCGCTGATCCCTTTCACCTCTGCAAGACGTTCCGGTTCTTCCTCCATGATACGGAAAGTATCTTTTTTAAAATGACGCACAATACGGGCCGCCAGAGCCATTCCTATGCCCTTTACTGCACCGGAGCCAAGATAGCGTATCATAGAAACTTCATCCTCCGGCTCACACTCTTCTATTCTGCTGACAGAAAACTGTTTTCCATACATCGGATGATTGCTGTATTCTCCGTCTGCTTTTATATTCTCCCCTTCACCAGGCATGGAAACTATTCCTACGCACGTAATTTCTTCTTCACCGCAAATTACGGTAAATACCGTATAGCCATTCTCCGGATTTCGATAAATAATATTGTCTATATAGCCTTTGACCGTCTCCAATGCATATTCCTCCTGTAAAATCCCCTTTCGATACCTGCAGAACCTGTCATCGGCAGCTTCTTTCGGCTGCATGGCAGCTAAAATAATCCATCCGGCTTTATTCCGCATGCATAACAACAAAAAATATTGGATGCCGACTGTTCCATGCATCCAATATCATCTATCCCACTATGCCATTTGGCAATCATAACGTATAATTGCGCTTCATCTGCTCGTACATTTGCTGAGCCAGACCGAGATTCTGCTGATCACAGACTTTTTCGGCAAGTCCCTGAATCATTTCCTCTTTAAAATAATCCGTAAGCTGCGACATAGAATTATCCTCGTCTTCATCTCTGGGAATTGTCTTTTCTACCTCTTTCATTACCTGTTCTACAAAATATGCTTCAAACTGTTTGCATACATCCATCAGTTCTTCGTCAGAAGAATTTGAAAGATCACCGCCTATTTTGTTCTGTAACGCATTTGTTCTGCTGTTTGCCGCAGAGTTACCTGTCTGGTTTATCATAGCTGAAATACCGTCTATTCCCATATTCATCTGCATTTCCTCCCGTCACGCCGAAACTATCGTTTCAGATTGTTTGCCAGCTGCAACATATCGTCCGATGCCTGAATCGCTTTGGAATTCAATTCATATGCCCTCTGCGCAATAATCAGATTTACCATTTCATCCGCAACCTGCACATTGGAGCCTTCCAGGTATCCCTGACGCACATTGCTCCTTCTTAAACCATTTGTCGTCGCTTCGTTCATCGCCGCACCCGAAGCATCCGTTTCCGCAAGAAGGCTTCTGGACAATTTCTGGAGGCCTGCCGGATTGGTAAACTGATGCAGCCCGATTGTCTGATTTAATGATACATATGCACCCTGTGCCGTTAAATATCCGATTTCACCGTCACCGCTGATTTTCATGCTGCCGCTTGTCACACCCTGCGGCACTACAATAATATTGTTATTGGAATCCAGTACCGGATAACCATCTGACGTACATAACGTCGTTCCTGTCGGGCCGATTGCCCAGAAAAAGCTTCCGTTACGTGTATAGTATACATTGCCGTCTTCTGCACGGACCGCAAAGAAGCCGTCGCCGTCAATCGCAAAATCCGTATCATTTTCGCTGGCCTGCATTGCTCCCTGAGTATAAGTAGAAGTAATAGCCGCAATTCTTGTTCCCAGTCCAACCTGCGCCGGAACAGGCTTGTTCTCACCGTTCGCCGTTGTAGTCCTTGTCTGAAGATTCTGATACAGCAGCGACTTAAACTCTGCTCTCTGCGTCTTGTAACCTGTCGTATTTACATTTGAAAGATTATGCGAAATTGTATCTACATTTGACTGCTGCGCAATCATTCCGGTTGCCGCAGTCCACAGTGACCTCATCATAACAGCTTATCCTCCTATACCTGTCCTACTGAATTCACAGCTTTGTCCAGTGTTTCGTCAATCGTTGTGACAATCTTCTGGTTTGCCTCGTATGCCCTTGTAATCGTGATCATATTCACCATCTCGGTAACAACATTGACATTCGACATTTCAAGGCATCCCTGTTCTATTCTGGCGTTTGATTCCCGCATCTGTCCTCCGGGAACCATATTGTAAAGATTTTCGCCATATTTTTCCAGATAATTATAATCTGCAAAATCTACCAGTCCAATCTGTGCAACACGCACATTATTCTGATAAACAGATCCGTCCGTATCAATGGTAACATCCTGATTCGGATCTACCCTCACATAATTTGCCTGGCCTCCGGCCGTATTCCTCGCTCCGTTGGCATTTAATACATAATCTCCGTCTTTGGTCATCAGATAACCGTTTCTGTCTACGGTAAAAGCTCCGTCTCTCGTATATTTAACAGAAGTTTCACCATTCTTGCTGCGGAATTCTATTGCAAAAAATCCTTCTCCGTCCAATGCAACATCATAAGGATTATCCGTCACATAAAAAGACCCCTGGCTGTAATCTCTGTAAGTCTCACCGACTTTTACGCCCAGGCTTACATCACCTAATCTTTTGGCAGGTACAATATCTGCAGAATCTTTGATTCTAAGTGCCAGCTGCTCGTCAAATGACTGATTCACTGTTCCTTCTTTCTTAAACCCGGTCGTATCTGCGTTGGCAAGATTATTTGTCATAACATCCATCCGCCGCATTTCTTCAATCATGCCGGTATAAGCGGTATATAACCCTTTAACCATCTGCCGTACTCCTTTCTGACATTCCCAAAAACACTCCTGTATTTATATCGGCAGAATCATCTGTAATCTTTAGTCCTCATCTCTTTTTCCTGACAAAAACTCCACAAACTTACCTGTACCGATTGCCACACAGGTCATTGGCTGTTCCGCTGTCATCGTATTAATGCCCGTTCTGTCCTCTAACAGTTCTTCCAGACCTCTTAACAATGCCCCGCCGCCTGTAAGCACAATTCCCCGGTCTGCAACATCGGCAGCCAGCTCCGGCGGTGTTTTCTCAAGTACGCTGTGTACAGCTTCTACAATTTGAAGCGTCGGCTCGCGAAGCGCATCTTCTGTCTCTTCGGAAGATACCGTAACCGTCTTCGGAAGTCCTGTTACCAGATTCCTGCCGCGGACATCCATTGTCTCATTGTGTCCATTTGGGAAACAGGAGCCTATCTTTATTTTAATATCCTCTGCGGTTCTCTCTCCAATCAGCAGATTGTGCTTCTTACGCATATAGCGAACAATTGCTTCATCAAAATCGTCCCCGGCAATTTTAATGGATGTGCTTACTACGGAGCCGCCCAGTGAAATTACGGCAATATCAGCCGTACCGCCTCCAATATCTACAATCATGTTGCCGCAGGGCCTTGCTATATCAATACCGGCTCCAATTGCGGCTGCAATCGGTTCTTCAATAATTTTTACATCCCTTGCCCCTGCGTTATAGGTTGCATCTTCTACAGCTTTCATCTCTACTTCGGTTACGCCGCTCGGCACACATACACTGATGCGCGGCTTACGGAAATTCTTCTTGCCGATTGCTTTCTGAATAAAATATTTGATCATTTTTTCGGTAACGGTATAATCCGAAATTACACCCTGACGAAGCGGCCTTACCGCAACAATGTTGCCCGGCGTCCTTCCGAGCATCAGACGCGCTTCTTCTCCGATTGCCTTGATTTTATTTGTATCTCTGTCAAAAGCAACAACAGACGGTTCTTTTAATACAACGCCCTTGCCTTTAATATAAACCAATATACTGGCTGTTCCTAAATCAATTCCAATATCCGTTGAAACCATTATATGTCCCCTTTCATCTTTCTGCAATTTATTGTGAACACAAAACGTGAAATTAATCATAGTTTTACATATACATCCTTATTATATACAAATGCTTCCAATTTTCAAATCATTTTTTTATAAAAAAGGAAAATTTTTGTGGAAATTAAGAAATTCTAAAGAACTGAAAATTTAAGGTGCAAAATTTTTCTGATTTTATACATATTTCAAATTTTTATCACATTCTCATCACATTACTCTGATATATTGTTACCGTAATAGCTGATATGACAGCTTATTACAGTTTTCATAACTCATGCTCCCCGAATTTACAGGGTAGTGTCAAATCCTACCTTATTTTTTATTGCTAAAACCTTGATTTATGGAAGT
>CAOKHR010000196.1 GCA_948468325.1 uncultured Lachnospiraceae bacterium
CAGCCAAACTTTAAATGGGCGGATTCCGTAACAATGAAGCCGGAAGGCTGAACTGTTACATTTATTTTCTTACATATCTGTATAAGCAGAGCATAAGGGAGGCAGCTATGTCTGTAAAGATATTTGTTATGACTCATAAACCATTTACCCCGCCGGAAGATTCAATGTATGTTCCTCTTCATGCCGGGCGGGCAAATGCGGCAGATCTTGGATTTTTGGGCGACGATTCCGGAGATTCCATTTCTGCATATAATGCAAATTTCTGTGAATTAACGGGTATGTACTGGCTCTGGAAAAATTATCATGCATCTGACTATATCGGTATCTGCCATTACAGACGCTATTTAATTGACGAGACAGGATCTGTTTTTACAGAAAGTAAATTACAGGAACTTCTTTCAAATTATGACATAATTACTACAAAACTGCTGACACTGGCTTGTTCCTATGAAGAGGGCTTTCGTCAAAATCATCATTTGAAAGATCTGGTGACAACAGGCATTGTGTTAAACGAAAAATATCCCGAATATATGGATACCTTTCAAACTCTGCTGCATGGTCCAAATACCTACTTTGGAAATATTTTTATCACTTCCAAAGAAACTTATGACCGTTACTGCACATGGCTGTTTGATATTCTTTTAGAAGTACAAAAGCGTACAGATCTTACCGGGTACAACAATTATCAAAAACGCCTGTTCGGATTTTTATCTGAATTTTTACAGACAGTCTGGATACAATTTCATAAACTGCGTACATACGAATGTAAAGTAGGAATGATCGGTGAAAAGTATGAAACAAAAAAACTGCGGGAAAAGCTGGCGGGATTTTTTAAAAACAAAGATTACAACGGTGCAAAAAACTGCTTTCTCGATGCTTATAATAAACGACCGGATGTGCTGATGGAGGCTTCAGATGTAACCGGAGAACTGCGCCTCTGTATGCAGATTATTTCTGTCTGCAGTTTTGAAGACGAACTTTATCATCGCTGTATTTTGGATGACTTTCGCGATTATGACAGTTTAATTCTGCATTTCCATAAACTCAATGCCATCACTGCCCGTTTTCTTACGGATACTTCCAAAAATGAGGATATTCTATTTTTGAAACACAATACATATATTACTCCGGCCTCTATTGCGATTTCTGTAAAAATATTCTGCAAAGATCCGGTTTTGCAACAGGAAATTACCGATAAAATGTGTTCTTATCTTTGCACGCCGACATAAAGACTGCGGGCAGAAAACATCTTCTGCCCGCAGTCCTGCTGCAATCCATTCTTATACCATAATATCAATATTGCCTCCGATATGAGGCGTTACTGAATTCTCCATTGCAGCTGCATCCAGCATATTTGTCATGCCTTCTCCCAGCACCTCGCCAAGATCCAATGCTTTACTCAGCATTGCCACGCTAATATCGCTGTTTATCTTTGTCTGTGCCAGTGCCATTGATAATCCAGGAATATCCATATACCATACCTCCTGTAAGATTCTGCTGCCGCAAAGCCTTCCCTTGGGCATCTGCTCTTCGGCTCTTCTTAGTATAGCTTCTTTCGAATGTTTTTGCAAGATATGCCGCAGGAAATATGCAGACAATATAATATCCCGGCCTTACGGCTCCACTGTTACGGAATCCTCCCACTCATGCCGCTGCAATCCGATGCTTCCTGAAAATAGCGCGGAATCGTCAGATATTCTCCCGCGTAAATACCATCGCCGTAAAGGTGATTCAGACTGCGGATCTCCTGAATATAATCTTCTATTTCGTCATACTCAGGCGTCATATTCTCAGACGCGATACTCCATAACGTATCCCCTTTTCCGATGGCAACGCTGGTATAATATTTATAAGAACTCCGTTCTGCTTTCCGTGATTTTGCAAATCCTGACACGCTGCTTTTAATCAAAATCACAGACAATAAAAGTAATACCGGAACAACCAGTATCTTTTTTGAAAATCTCTTCTGCTTCATGCTTTTGTACATATATGCTGCCCTCCTAAGCAAATAAAAGTTCGGAACATTTGTTTGATTTTATTATACTTTTAGAACTAATGTTTGTCAATAATTATTTCGAACAAATTTTCGGAATATTTGTTTGCTTTTTTTATCGGAATGTGTTATGATGGTAAAAACAGATAAATATAAATCAAACAGGAGGACCTGCATATGTCATACGGCAAAATCACTGCAAAACAGGAAGAAATTTTAGAATATATCAAACAACAGATATTAAAGAAAGGTTATCCTCCCGCTGTACGGGAGATTTGCGAGGCAGTACATTTAAAGTCCACTTCCTCTGTCCATTCTCATTTGGAAACGCTTGAGAAAAACGGCTACATCCGGCGGGATCCCACAAAACCCCGTGCAATTGAAATTCTGGACGACACTTTTAATCTCACAAGGCGGGAAGTTGTAAATGTTCCGATTATCGGAAGTGTTGCCGCGGGACAGCCGATACTGGCCACAGAAAATATTGAAAATTACTTTCCGGTTCCGGCAGAGTTTATGCCGAATCAGGAAGTCTTTATGCTTCACGTCAAAGGCGACAGTATGATTAACGCAGGGATTTTTGACGGTGACAATATCCTTGTCAGACAGCAGGCTACCGCCTCCAACGGGGATATGGTAGTTGCTCTTGTCAACGATTCCGCCACTGTTAAAACTTTCTATAAAGAAGACGGCCACTACAGACTACAGCCGGAAAACGATGATATGGACCCGATTATTGTAAATGATGTATCCATCCTGGGACTTGTATTTGGCGTATTCCGCTTTTTCTAATCCGTATATAACAGTCTTTATGCATACTGAAATATACAAAAGCCTGCTGTCAGCAGCTCTTTTGCACAACAGAGTGCAGCAGTTCAATCTGCATGAATTCGGTCAGCATAGCAAGAAGCATCATACCCTTATTTATATACTATAATCAGGTTATACATCCTGCAGAAAGCGATTTCAAACTCGCTTTCTGGCATAAAAAATGACTGCCAGCGTTTTTTACGCTGCCAGCCATTTTACTGCCATAACATACAAAAGAACTTCTATTGGCAAACCTTGCGGTTTTTTTTATAAATCTTTGGGATCTATTACTGTACCGTCTCTCCATATTCGCTCAAGATCATAAAACAACCTGTCCTCTTTTGAAAAAATATGCACAATAATATCTTCATAATCCATAAGAATCCACGTCGATCTATGATTTCCCTCGATTTGTTTTACATGTATTCCGGCTTTATAAAATTTTTCATCTACGGAATCCTGCATTGCCTGAAGCTGATTCTGATTTTCTCCGTCAGCCAGTATAAAATAATCTGCAATTACAGAAATGTCCCTTATATCAATCACCTGTATTCCTGAAGCTTTCTTTTCCGCCAGCGCTTCACAGGCTAATTTTGCCATTTCACGGGAATCCATTTTCATCCTCCTTTTACTTTAACAATTCTATATAATACTGATATGTTTCCTGTGTCTTTATATCAATTGCACCTTTTTTATAATTTAGATAATGTATGGTATCATGCAGAATCTGGACTACCGCCTGATCTATATCTCTAAAAGCAAGTGCCCGCACTTCCCGCAGATTTTCTGCTTTTTCCCTGTTCGGTTCAATATAATCTGCAATAAATATAATTTTATCTAACAAATTCATTCCCGGACTTCCTGTCGTATGTACTTCAATTGCGTGAAGGACAGCCGTATCCTCAATCCCGTATTTTGTTCTTGCCAGAAAAGCTCCGAGCTTTGCATGCAGCAAAGACGGATTCTCGCGTTCCACTTCACGTATGACAATAAAATTTTTTTTACAAAGCGAAATCTGCTCATTTCCGGGAATACATTTTGCACAATCATGAAGCAGCCCTGCTAACATGGCCTGGTACAAGTCTGCCTCATAACGCATCGCCAGGCATGCAGCCGTATACATAACACCAAGCGTATGCTGATAGCGGTTTCTGTCCAGTTCTTTTTTTAATTGTTTCCGAATATGCTTTAACTGTTCATCCATAATGTCTCAATCCTGTTCTATATAAAGAAAGTTCTGTCTGATATATGCCTCTACTTCCTCCGGAAGCATATAACGAACACTCTTTCCCATTCGGATGCGTGCCCTGATTTCTTTCGAAGAAACTGTAAAATTAGGAGCATGCAGCATATACATATTTTGAGCATATGCTTTTTCCGCTTCTTTTATCTTTCTTCTGATTCCCTCGCCGCTGCCATTCCGCACTGCTACCAGAATCGTTGCCTGCCTGCAGATCTCGAGCGGGTTTTTCCATTTCGGAAAATCGTCCAGAGAATCTTCGCCCATAATAAAATAAAATTCCGCATCCCGGTAAATCTGATGAAATTTCTGAAGCGTCACATACGTATAGTTGATTTCTGAATTTTCGGCCTCCAAAACAGAGATGTCAAATCTGGGATTATCTTTAATTGCAATACGAACCATATCACAACGGATATTTGCTTCTGTCACACAATTTTCAGACTTGTGAGGAGATTTTCCGGTAGGTACAAAAAGAACCTGATCCAGCCCAAATTCCTCAGCAGCACTCTGGGCAATCAGAAGATGTCCATAGTGAATCGGATCAAATGTACCTCCCATAATACCCAGTTTTCTTGCATGTACCAAACACATTTCCATCTTTCTCCTTAAGATTCTGTCCCCAAATTTATCTGGGCAGTTCAATCACCGGCTTCTTTTTTGATACGCGGAAAAATATAATTTTTCTTCCTATCACCTGCACTACCTGAGATCTTGTCCTGCCTGCAGTCATTTCTGCAATTTCTTTTGGATCGTCCAGACAATTTTTCAACACAGATATTTTTACCAGCTCCCGTTTCTCTAATGCGGCGTCTAAAGCGGTAATAATTTCCGGTGTCAAACCAGACTTTCCAATCTGGAAAATCGGCGTAATACGGCTTGCCATACTCATGAGATAAGCCCTCTGTTTACTATTTAACATATCCTTTCCTTTCTAACCTCCGTTATGAAGTGACTTTTGTCAAGAGGTAAAATTAAAAACAACAAACTTT
>CAOKHR010000197.1 GCA_948468325.1 uncultured Lachnospiraceae bacterium
AGGCGCATCCGGGTATTCCAGACGCAGCGCCGCAATCTCCCGCAGATGGTCGGGCAGGCTCTCCAATCCTTTTTTTGTCTGAATAAACACAATATCTTCAATCTGCCGGACAGAGGCATTTACCGTTTTGCTGATATTTGCCGTCTCACAGTTTACCTGCCGGTTAACAAAGTTCCTCATTTCTTTCACAATCCTGACATTTTCAAGATTCATAAGCGCCTCATGCGCTTCCATAATATTGAGCAAATCTACAATATGCTCTCCTTCTTTGACATAGACTACCTGGTTTTTCTTTCGCTCAACGATTCTCGCATCCACATCAAAACTATTCATAACATATTTCAGCTGCTCTGCCTGCTTAACCGTCCGGCATACTATTTCAAAATGATAGGATTTGCCCGGATTGCTCATTGAACCGCATGCTAAAAACGCACCTCTGATAAATGCTCTCCGACAGCAGTTTTGCTGAATCATCAGTTCATCTGCCGTCTCCATACTGCCAAAACGCTGATGCAGGGAATCCCACATTTTTATACTTTCCAAAACCTTAAGCGCATCCGCGCCCGCCAGACCGCCGTCTTGTTCCTCTATGGAAAATAACATATTTAAAAGCAGCCGGTACTTATCTTTCAGCATCGGATTGCCTGTTTCAATTTTCAAATGTACACTGCCGTCTGCAATACTCAGTTTGCCGGCATAGCCGGCAATTGCCGAAAGCTCCGCAAGCAGGCAATGCCTGGCGCCATTCGCCTGCGCGGCCAGTTCCTTCTTTACTTCACCTGAAAATGACATATTATTTCCTCAACGCATCTTTATCAATATCTCTGTGTTCAATCTGAAGTCCAAATTCACTTTTGACGGAAAGTCTTTTAAACAGCTCATTTGCCAGTGTTACAGAGCGGTGTTTTCCTCCGGTGCATCCGATTCCTACAACCAGCTGGTTCTTTCCCTCAGTGATATATTTGGGAATCAGGAAATTCAGCATATCCTCTAATTTATTTAAAAACAAATGTGCCTCTTCAAATTGAAGCACATAATCCTGAACTTCTTTGTCATTGCCGCTTTTTGTCCTTAACCCGTCCACATAATAGGGATTCGGCAGAAAACGCACGTCAAATACCAGATCAGAATCTGCAGGAATGCCATATTTGAATCCGAATGATAAAATTGTAATAAATAAATTCTTGTAATCCTGCTGCCGCACAAAAATTTTCTCCAGCTCTGCACGGAGATCTCTCGTTAACAGGCGGCTGGTGTCAATGATATAATCCGCTCTTTTCCGCAGATGTGCAAGCTTTTCACGCTCCATAACAATTCCGGATTCCACCCGCCTGCCGCCGGACAAAGGATGGTTCCGCCTTGTTTCTTTATAACGCTTGACCAGTACGGCATCCTCCGCATCCAGAAATAAAATTTCCGGCGCCTGTCCGCTCTCATCGAGACGGTTCAGCACTTCTTCCAGCTCTGAAAAAGAATTGCCGCTTCGAATATCAATTCCTACGGCAAACTTCTGCAGCTCTTCCTTGCTTGTTTCGGAAAGCTCCACAAATTTTTCAATCAGGGGAATCGGAAGGTTGTCCACACAATAAAATCCAATATCCTCCATCATCTTAAGCGCCGTACTTTTTCCCGCACCTGACATACCGGTCAAAATGACTAACTTCAAATTGCTCTCCCCCCTGTCTTTTTACAAAAAACATCCGTCTGTATTTAAAATTCACCCAGTATTTTTACTTCTGTCTGCAAATCTACACCGGATTTTTCTTTTACAACCTCCTGGATATGACGTATGACAGACAATATATCTGATGCCGTCGCTCCTCCCCGGTTAATTACAAAACCGCAGTGCTTCTCCGATACTTCTGCCCGTCCAACGGAAAATCCGGAAAGACCGGCATCCATAATCAGCTTCCCTGCAAAATAGCCTTCCGGCCGCTTAAACGTGCTTCCCGCACTCGGATATTCAAGCGGCTGCTTTTCGCGCCGTTTTTCTTTCAGGTCCTCCATTGTCCGGAAAATACTTTCAGGTTCTGCCTTTTTCAGGCGGAAAGCAGCCTCCAGCACAATGTCGTCCCGCTTTGTAATGCGGCTGCTCCGGTAGGAAAACTCCATCTGTTCATTTGTCAGGGTCAGAACGGTTCCGTCACTGCTTAACACTTTCACATAATCCACAATATCTTTCATCTCACCGCCGTAAGCTCCGGCATTCATCACCATGGCGCCGCCAATGCTTCCGGGAATTCCCGCCGCAAACTCCATGCCGGAAAGGCCGTGTCTGTATGCTGTCTGCGCTGCCTGCGACAAAAGCGCTCCCGCTTTTGCTTTTACGCATTCTCCCTCTGCCGTTACGCCTGACAGCTGTTTTCCGATTTCTATTACTGCCCCCCGGATTCCTTTATCTCCTACTAAAAGATTACTTCCATTGCCGATTACGGTTACATGCATCTGACCTGAGGAAAGAATATTCATAACTTCCTTAAGCTGCGCTTCTGTAGGCAGAAGATATAAATCTGCCGGACCGCCCACACGGAAAGTCGTGTGGCGGTCCATTGGCTCATTTTGCAGAATCTGCTCTTCTTTTAATACAGTTTTTAGTTCTTTCAGTAATATTTCCACGTTTTATGCCTCTTCCAAAAATGCCTGATAACCCAACAATGACTCATACAAATCCACTTTACTGATAATCTCCCACGGCGCATGCATATTTAAAACTGCAACCCCGCTGTCAATTACCTGCATACCGTAATTTGCCAGAATATATGCAATCGTTCCGCCGCCGCCCTGGTCTACTTTGCCAAGTTCCGACGTCTGGAATGTAATATTCCGTTTCTCTAATATATTGCGGATTTTCGCCATATATTCTGCATTGGCATCATTTGACCCGCTTTTACCCCTGGAACCGGTATATTTGTTAAACACAAGTCCCTTTCCGAAATATGCCGCGTTCCGCTTTTCGGTTACTTCCGGATAATTCGGGTCGAATGCCGCGCTGACATCGGAAGAAAGCATGCTGGAATTACGCATTGCGCGGCGCAGAGACAGTTCTGAAAATTCTCCTTTGAGATTTAAAATCTCCGCCACGGTATCTTCAAAAAATCTGGAATGCATACCGGTAGCGCCCACGCTCCCGACTTCTTCTTTGTCAACCAAAAGACAAACTCCCGTTGTCTCAGGCTTTTTGAGATCCAAGATTGCCTGAAAAGACGGATAGGCGCATACCCTGTCGTCATGTCCGTATCCCATAATCATGCTTCTGTCAAAACCGTAATCTCTTGCCGCTCCCGCCGGAACAACTTCAAGCTCTGCGGAAAGGAAATCTTCTTCACTGACATCATAGGATTCCTTTAAAATGCGGAGAATATTTTGTTTGACCGCCTCTTTTTCCTCTTTCTCTTCGCAATCTTCTTTCGGAATGCTTCCGATACAAAGATCTAACTTCTCTCCTTCAATTACTTTTGCAGCCTTTTTTTCCATCTGTTCGGAAGAAAGATGGATTAAAAGGTCACTGATGCCAAACACCGGATCTTCCGGTTTATCCCCGATATTTACCTCAACGGTTGTACCGTCTTTTTTTGCAAAAACGCCGTGAAGCGCCAGAGGAAGCGTTACCCACTGGTATTTTTTTACGCCCCCGTAATAATGGGTGTCTAACATTGCCATCTCTGTATCTTCATAGAGCGGCACCTGTTTTAAATCAAGTCTTGGAGAATCAATGTGCGCCCCCAGGATATTCATGCCTTTTTCCAGATCCTGTTCTCCGATTACAAAAAGCGCCATTGCTTTGCCCATATGGTTTACATAGATTCTGTCTCCTGCTTTTATCGGCGTACCGTCTGCAATCAGCTCATTTAATTCCTGAAATCCTGCCTGCTTTGCCAGCCGCTCAAATTCTTTGACGCATTCACGCTCTGTTTTGCATTTTGAAATGAATTTCCGGTAATCTTCCGCAAAATCCATCACTTTTTTTCTGTCTTCACCTTCCGGATATTTCTGCCATGCATTTTTATTTTCCATATTTACCGTTCTCTTTCTTTTTTATATTGTTATACATTTTGGGACCGCTCCGCAGGCATTATTCTTCTTCGCTTTTTGCGAAATTTGCCTGTACACGGCGATACAGTTCCTGAGCAGCATTATAGCCCATCTTTTTCTGACGGTGGTTTACTGCAGCCGCTTCACAGATTACAGCAAGGTTTCGGCCCGGACGAATCGGCAGAGAATGGCATACCACCTGGTTGCCTAAAATTTCTGTATATTCTTCTTCTAAACCGAAACGGTCATAATTGTTCTCTTTTTTCCAGTCCGATAATTTAATTACTAAATCAATATTCTGCTTTTCTTTTACACACTCTACACCAAAAAGAGTCTTCACGTCAATAATTCCGATTCCCCTAAGCTCAATAAAATATCTGGTAATATCCGGCGAAGTCCCTACCAGCGTACGTTCATTAATTTTGCGGATTTCCACTACATCGTCTGTAACCAGCCGATGCCCTCTCTTTACCAGCTCCAATGCAGCTTCGCTCTTGCCGATGCCGCTTTCTCCCATGATTAAAAGGCCTTCTCCGTACACGTCAACCAAAACTCCGTGAATTGTAATGCAGGGAGCCAGTTCTTCCGTCAGAATATTAATTAACTCCGCCATAAATTCAGACGTCGCCTGTTCTGTTCCGAGAACCGGTATTTTATTGCGGTGGGCTGCTTCTAAGAACATTTCATCCGGTTCAAATCCACGGCAGAAGATGATGCATGGAATATCAAAAGAAAGAAATGCATTGTAAATTTCTTTTCGTTCTTCTTCTGTCTTCTTCTGCAGATTAGCGTATTCCACCATTCCGATAATTTCTACACGGGACTGTTCAAAATGTTCAAAAAAACCGTTTAACTGCAATGCCGGACGGTTCACGTCAGAAATCACAATCGTATGCTCTTTCAAATCAATTTCATCGGTAAAATTTTTGAGGTTCATCTTTTTAGATATTTTTGCTACACTAACGCCTTCCAT
>CAOKHR010000198.1 GCA_948468325.1 uncultured Lachnospiraceae bacterium
AGGAAAGGGTAAAACGCTGGCCGTCTCGGAAGATTTCCACATCCATAAATTCCGCTACCTGCGCAACCGTATAAAAACTTCTGGTTTCAATCACGTCTCCCTCCTGCACTTCATAAGAAGGAGGAGCAATTTCACCGTTGACCTCTACAAATTTAGGACAGAAAATATTGTTTCCATTGACAACAAAATTCATATCATCATCCGCATCGTCCGTAATCTCTTCAATTGTAACTCTGGCCTCTCTTCCGACCGTAGACGGTTCCACTGTAATGTAACTGTTGGCCAGCAAAGGAGCATTGATATTGGTCAGTTTGTCGTTTACTTTTACAATGGCGGACTCTCCCGCCTCACCTCTGGCAATCCGCGGACTTCCGTTTACCGTAAAATTAATTTCCTTTCCCCTTCTCGGAAACAGGTATTCATTCGGAAATCCTGCCTGCAGCGCAGCGTCTACAATCGTCAGTCTGTCATTGTCATAAAGCTTAATTCTCTCACCGTTAAAATGCACCATAATAAAACTGTTTTTCTGCTCGTAATAATTCAAACAGATGCCAATCGGTGTCACTAACAGCGGATCTTTCTTCATTCCCGGCTGTTCAAATGCAACTGACTGCAGTACCTCTTCGCCGCGCAATGCCACACGCTCATGCGGCAGCTTTAATTTATCCGCAAGCATGCTCTCAAATCCGTGAATTTTCCCGCCGCCGCCAACGATAAACACTGCCTTAACGCTTTTATTGCCGTTCAGCTCCATAATTTTGCCTGCAATATCCGTAGCGATGTGATCGACCAGTTCTTCTGTCAGCTCCCAGACTTCTTCTGCCCGAATTGTATACTTTAACTGCATAATATCTGTATATTCAATTTCTTCATCTGTTGTAGAGGCCAGCTTAATCTGCTCCGCCGTCTGAAAATCAACCAGATAATGCTGGGCAATCAATTCCGTAATTTCATCTCCTGCCAGCGGAATCATTCCATACGCAATAATACTTCCGTCTTTCGTAACAGAAATATCAGAAGTTCCCGCTCCAATATCAACCAGTGCAATATTTAACATACGGAAATTCTCCGGGATTGCAATATCAATTGCCGCAATCGGCTCCAGTGTAAGATTTGCCACGGTAAGCCCTGCCATCTGTACTGCCGCATATAATCCGTCGACCACATCCTCCGGAAGGAACGTAACAATAATATCTTCCGCGATCCGCTCTGCCTTATGCCCCTCAACACTTGCGAAAATATCATCGTTCAGGTAATAGCGTATTACAGAATAGCCAACGCAGTAAAACTTATAATTTGTGTCATTCTCCTCTTTTAAAATAGATTGTGATTTTTCAATTCCGAGCAAATCCAGCGTATGCACATCTTCCGCCGTAACAATGCTTTCCGATTCGTATTTATACTCAATATTTACCGTCACTGTTTTTAACACACGTCCGGCTGCCGCAATGCATACAGATGTCAGTGTCTGCCCCGTCTGTTCTTCTAAAAATTCTTTTACGCTGCGGATTGTATTTCCGACTCTTCCGATGTCATGAATCTGCCCGTCCATCATCGCGCGTGTCTCATGCTCCAGCAAATGCTGTGCCACTACAACAAATTCTTTGCCGATCTTATACCCGACTGTTCCAACGACATTTCGCGTTCCAATATCCAGACCAAATACCAGCTCTCCCCCGATTTCTCTCTTCTCCATCTTTACATCTCCTTAACCATTAATCTTTCCTGCTTCTCCTTCAAAAGCTCTTATTATCTGAGCAAATGTCTCCTCCAATGAACCGTTATTGTCTATTACGACACTGCAGTGCTTTTGATACTCCTCCTTTGAAAGCTGGCTGCCAAAAACAGCATCTATCTTCGCATCGGAATATCCCCTGCTGCTTTTTAAGCGCCTGCGCCGCAAATCCTCAGACGTATCAATATACCATAGCTCATCACATATTTTATCATATCCTTCTTCAATTAACAGCGCTGCTTCTAAAATAAAATAAGAAAATTTCTTTTTTTTTCTTTCTTCATCCACCCGCTTTATAATTTCTTGTTTGACCGCGGGGTGGACAATGCGGTTCATTTCTTCCCGCTTCTTATCATCCGCAAAAATAACTTCTGCCAGCTTTTTTCTGTCCAGACAGCCGTCTTTTAAAAAAATATCTTCTGATGGAAAAGCTGTTTTAATGTTCTGATAGCATGCCGTTTGCGGCTGCATAAGCTCATGCGCCAGATTATCTGCCAAAAGAATATACGCCGGATAATTTCGTTTAATAAACTGCAGTATTTCAGATTTTCCGGCTCCTGCGCCCCCTGTAATTCCTATAAATCTCATCGCCCCACCTATTTTGCCTCATACCAGTCTGCTCCGGTATGCATATCAATCTCTAAATCTACGGAAAGCTCTGCCGCTTTTCTCATCTCTTCCGATAAAATTTGCTTTACCTGCTCTAACTCTTCCGTCTTTGCCTCAATCAGAAGTTCGTCATGCACCTGCAAAATCAGCTTTGATTTTAAACCTTCCTTTGCCAGACGGTCATGAACCCGTATCATTGCGATTTTGATAATGTCTGCCGCCGTCCCCTGAATCGGCGCATTCATCGCTACACGCTCTCCAAATGACCGCTGCATATAATTGCCGGATGAAATTTCCGGTACGGGTCTTCTTCTCTGAAACATCGTCAGAGAATATCCCTTCTCTTTGGCATCCAGAACAAGTCCGTCCAGAAAACTTTTAATTTTCGGATACGTCTCAAAATAACGCTCAATATATTCAGCCGCTTCTTTTTTACTGATGCTTAAATCCTGACTAAGGCCAAACGAACTGATGCCGTAAACAATTCCGAAATTTACTGCCTTTGCATTCCGCCTCTGCAAATCCGTAACTTCTTCAAAGGGAACATGAAACACCTGTGACGCCGTTATTCTGTGAATATCCTCTGCCTGCCTGTACGCCGCAATCAACTGTTCGTCACCCGACATATGGGCAAGCACGCGAAGTTCAATCTGCGAATAATCCGCATCTACAAAAACACAGCCCTCCGCCGGCAGAAAAACTTTCCGGATCAGACGCCCAAGCTCCATGCGGATTGGAATATTCTGCAGATTCGGATCTGTACTGCTAATTCTTCCTGTCGCCGTAATCGTCTGATGAAATGTGCTGTGAATCCGTCCCGTACCATCAATAAAATTTGCCAGTCCGTCCGCATACGTAGACTTTAATTTTGTAAGCTGACGGTATTCTAAAATTTCAGCAACCAGAGGATACTCCGGCGCAAGCTTCTCCAGTACGTCTGCCGCTGTAGAATACCCCGTTTTTGTCTTTTTGCCAAAAGGCATTTTCAGTTTTTCAAAAAGGACAACGCCAAGCTGTTTGGGAGAATTGATATTAAACTCTCCTTCGGCCTTTTCATAAATACTGTGCTCCAACTCCGAAATCCGGCCGCTTAAGTTCTCTCCATAAACTGCAAGCGCCTCTCTGTCCGCCGCGATTCCCTCCTGCTCCATATCTGCCAGAACATAGACAAGCGGCAGTTCTATCTCTTCGTATAATGAAAGCATCTCTGTCTCTTTCAGTTTTTTTACCAGTACGTCTTTTGCTTTCCAGACAGTATACGCCATATAGCAGACACACTTTAAGCATGCATCCGGCTTTTCCTCCATGCCCTCTGTCAAAGACAATTTCCCAAGCAGGTCTGCCTGTGACATAATCATCAGATCCAGATAATTCTTGGCAATATCCTCATATGCATAACTGTTTTGCAGCGGGTTTAATAAATATGCCGCAATTCCGCAGTCAAACAGACGCTTTCGAAGTCCGGAATCTAAAGTCGGCAGCGAAAAAAACTTCACCGGATCTTTCAAATCCAAAAAAGAAACTTCCGCACCGCTTAAAATCATCCGGCGCAGCCGGTCTTTCAAATATTCTGCCGTCAAAAGTCCCCCTGCCGGAAGAAATGCCGTCTCATCCTCTCCAAAACATATGGAAACGCCGGACAATTTATCTTCCGATACAATCGGAACCACACCAAAATATCCGCTGTCTTCTGCTTTTTTCAAATATGCTTCCGCCTCTGCAAAATCATCTATTCTGCGGAAATGTTCTTCCGTTTTATTCTGCGGGGCATCTATTTCAAACCGCTTTAACATATTTTTAAAATCCAGCCGTTTGCACAAAAGATACGCTTCTTCTGTATAAAAATCGCCAAGCTTGGCCTCTTCAAATGAATACGCAACCGGAGCATCCGTATCAATCACCGCCAGCTTCTTTGACAGCTCCGCCATATCATAATGCGCTTTTAAATTCTCCTTTGCACGGTTCGGCTTAATCTCATCCACATGTGCATAGGCATTTTCAATGCTGCCGTATGCGGCAATCAGATTTGTCGCCGTCTTTTCCCCAATGCCGGGCACTCCCGGAATATTGTCAGAGGCATCTCCCATCAATGCTTTTACATCAATAAACTGAAGCGGCGTAACGTGATAATGCTCCAAAACATCGTTTGCATAATAATCTTCAATTTCCGTTCCGGTACGCTTTGTCTTTGGAATCCTGATTTTGATGTGCTCCGACGCAAGCTGCAGCAAATCCCTGTCACCGGATACCAAAGAAACGCAAAGCCCCTCTTTTTCTGCTTTCTTTGCAATGGTTCCTAAAATATCATCTGCTTCGTAACCTTCTTTCTCGA
This sequence comes from uncultured Lachnospiraceae bacterium, assembly GCA_948468325.1. Lineage (GTDB taxonomy): Bacteria > Bacillota > Clostridia > Lachnospirales > Lachnospiraceae > Roseburia_B. Next base: position 4,677 of record CAOKHR010000198.1, read on the forward strand.
CAATTTTAATTCCCATAGCCAAAAGCATCTCTTTCATCAGAGGCACCTGCTGCCGCAGCTCTTCGGCCATCGGCTTTCTGGTTCCTTTGTATGCTTCATACATTTTATGGCGGAATGTAGGCGCATGCACGTCAAAAGCAACCGTCAGATAATCCGGCTGTTCTTCCTCTAAAATCTTAAATAAAATATTTAAAAACCCATATACGGCATTTGTGTGGATACCTTCTGCATTTGTCAAATCCGGAATGCCGAAAAATGCACGGTTTAAAATACTGTGCCCGTCAATCAATACTATCTTTTTTTTCATATCGCCCTCGT
>CAOKHR010000199.1 GCA_948468325.1 uncultured Lachnospiraceae bacterium
AGTTAGTTTTTCTGTTCCACTCATTTACGTAGGCGAAGTTTCTTAATTAAAAAGTAGGTACATCCAGGTTGACATTTTTTCCAAAAAAGTGTATATTGTATACAGAATACAATATACAGAATACAATATACAGTGTACAAAGTATTGTTGCAAAAGCAGAAAATTTTGGAGGATCAGATCATGGATGAAATCAGGCTAAAGGCGCTTGCGAAGATCAATCTCGGTCTGGATGTTACCGGCTGCCGGGAGGATGGGTATCATTTCGTACGGATGATTATGCAGACCATTCATCTGTTTGACAGTGTACAGATGGAAAAAAGTAAGGAGCCGGGAATCCGGTTAACGACCAATATACGTTTTCTTCCGACAGACGAGCATAATATCGCTTATAAAGCGGCAAAACTATTGATGGATGAGTTTCAGATCCAGGAAGGCATCTGTATTGATATCAAAAAATGTATTCCGGTGTCTGCCGGTATGGCGGGCGGAAGTACCGATGCGGCAGCCGTATTGTATGGAATGAACCAGATGTATGAGTTAAAGCTTTCGCAGAGGCAGTTGGCAAAACGCGCACTGACACTGGGCGCGGATGTGCCGTACTGCCTGATGCGGGGAACGGCGCTGGCAGAAGGGATCGGAGAAGAGCTGACCAGGCTGCCTGCCGTTCCGCGCTGTCCGGTCGTTATTGCAAAGCCGGGAATCAGCGTATCGACTAAATGGGTCTATGACAGACTGGTGCTGGACGATCAGACGAAGCATCCAGATATTGACCAGTTGGTTTTGGATATCAGGCAGCAGAATCTGGAACAGCTTGCGTCGCATATGGGGAATATACTCGAAAATGTTACGGTCAGTGAATATCCGGTGATCGCACATATCAAGGAAAACCTGATGGCTCATGGCGCTTTAAACGCAATGATGAGCGGCAGCGGGCCTACGGTATTTGCCCTGTTTGAGGAACGTGCCAAAGCGCGGGAAGCAGCGGATGCGCTGCGTGAAAGCGGGCTTGCCAGACAGATCTATGTCACAACGATATTTAATGTGTAGACCGAGGGAAAGAAAAATGTCGGAAGATTTGAAATTAAACATGAATGCATATCTGCCTCTGCGTGATGTTGTATTTCAAACGCTGCGGGAGGCGATTTTAAAAGGAGATCTAAGGCCGGGCGAACGGCTGATGGAATTGCAGCTTGCCGCCAAGCTGGGCGTCAGCCGTACGCCGATCCGCGAGGCGATTCGGATGCTTGAACAGGAAGGGCTTGCCGTTACCATTCCAAGAAAAGGAGCGGAAGTCGCCAGAATGACCGAAAAGGATATGGAAGATGTTTTGCAGATCCGCGAGGCGCTTGACGACCTTGCGGTGCAGGTGGCGTGCGATAAGATTACGCAGGAACAGTTAGAGCGCCTGATGGCTACGATGAAAAATTTTGAACTGGCAGTACAGGCGGGAGATTTAAGCAAGATCGTTGCGTACGACGTGGAGTTTCATGATGTCATTTACGAAGCGACAGATAATCCAAAGCTTGTGATCCTTTTGAGCAATTTACGGGAACAGATTTACCGCTACCGCGTGGAATATCTGAAAGAAAAGGAAAACTATCCGATGCTGATTGTAGAGCATGAAGAGATCGTGCAAGCGTTAAAACAGAAAAATAAAGAGCGCGTCGCGGATGCAATGCGCAATCATATACGCAATCAGGCAGAGGTTGTAAAAAATATTATTCGTGAACAGGAATAAACACTGACAGAAAATCTGGAACAGGTTACTATGTGCTGCATATGCTGATAGTAAGAGCAGAGGGGTATTTGTGTGCTATGAAAAATGTATATCACACGCAGGCAGACATGCCAGATACAGGCAGGCTGCGGATCAGCGTAGAATCCAGAGTCAACAGGGATCCGATTCCGGGCGCAAAGGTTTCCGTTTCTTATACGGGAGAGCCGGAAAGTACGTTTGAGGAGCTAAGTACAAATGAATCCGGGCAGACACAGCAGCTTGAGTTAAAAGCGCCGCCGTTAGAGTACAGTATGGAACCATCGGAAACGCAGCCATATGCCCAGTATACGATCCAGATTTCAGCAGACGGTTATCAGCCGGTGTCGGTGGATGGGATTCAGGTGTTAGCCGACCAGACGGCAGTGCAGGATATCCGTTTACAGCCGGTCGGCGCGGCAGCGACGTGGCCAGACGACATTGTGATCCCGGCAAATACGCTGTTTGGCAATTTTCCGCCGAAAATGGAAGAAGCAGAGATCAAGCCTGTCCGCCAGACTGGGGAGATCGTACTCAGCAGGGTAGTCGTGCCGGAATATGTCGTCGTCCATGACGGAGCGCCGACCGACAGTACGGCAACGGATTATTATATCCGCTACAAGGATTATATTAAAAATGTAGCGTCCAGTGAGATCTATGCAACGTGGCCGGATGCGACGATCCGGGCGAATATCCTTGCAATTATGTCGTTTACGATGAACAGGGTATATACAGAATGGTACCGGAATACACGGTGATTCAGGGTTGCAAAGCCCTTATACTGAATGAGTTGATCATCAAAATGACAGGGAAATCTGCTTATTCTGTTGAATATCGGTAATCATTGACCGGACAAGCCATAATTCTAAAAAACTAACGTAAACAGTCATGTTAGTTATCTTTCGGGATAACAACATGGCTGTTTTTTATGCTCTCAAATACAAAAATTCCAGAGACAATCTCTTTGTATGGAAAATAGGAGGTAAATACGATGACAAAAACCAATTTTACACTATTTTACAGCAACACATGCCAGACTGCAAGCAATCAGTTTTATCCGAATGAGATTCAAATAAGTTCCGAAAATGATTTAAGGATAGCCGCCTCTCATGACCATGTGTGTGCCAGGTACAAGAATAATCACAGGAAAAAGGAACATTTCATCCAATCAAACTGTACCATGTTTGATATTGATAATTCTGACAGTGATAATCCTTCCGATTGGATATATCCTGTTGACGTTAAGGAACAATTTCTGAATGTATGTTTTTATATTGTATTTTCAAGAAACCACATGAAAATAAAAGATGGAAAAGCGGCACGTCCGAAGTTCCATGTATATTTTCCTGACAAATTGATACAAGATTGTATGGAATATCAGAATCTTAAAAACAAAGTATGCGCATACTTCACAGCATTTGATGCTAATGCAAAGGATTCTGCCCGTTTTTTCTTTGGTGTTGAAAATCCGCAGATAGAATTTCAGGATGGAGATATTGTATTGTCAGATTTTATGGAAACAGTTGAAATAGATATTCAGGAATCATTTAATAAGAATAGTTTTCCAGAAAATAACAGTATTATTCCTTATGGAAAACGACATAGTACGCTTTTTGATCATGCAACTCGTGTAGTCACACGCTGGGGAGAATCTGATAAAGCATATTCCGCATTTTGTAGCGAAATTAAAAAATGTGTACCGCCTATGGAGGAAACAGAACTAATCAGTATCTGGGAAAGTGTTTGTAAACATTATCATGAAAAAACGAAGAACAGTCCTGATTATCTTTATTATAACGGTAAAGTATGGATTGAAAGTAAAAGTAAAATTCATCGTCTTGTACAGCTTCTGACAAAGTATCAGTTAGAAGAAGTTTCTTCTTTGCTGATAGAAGCCAGAAAAAAAGAAAACAATGCAATCATAAATGATGATGTTTCTGATCAGGAAATAGTAAAAGGAAGTATTAAGAATGCTGAAAATTATCGAAAATTTGTTATGAAGCACCGCCAAACTGCTCGTATTACTGCTGTTTTAACCGAAGCACAGCCTATGGTTGAAATTGATGTAGAAAAACTCGACAAAAACGGATTTTTATTAAATACCCCTACTGGTATCATAGACTTGCGGACAGGAGCACAAAATCAACATACTTCCTTAGATTATTGTACAAAGATAACAACGGTAAGCCCCAATTTACAAAACGCAGAGTTATTTCAGAACTTTTTGGAAACCATTACTGATCATAATCAATCATTAAAACAGTACTTACAGTATATCGCCGGAATGTGTCTGATCGGAAAGGTATATTGTGAGAACCTTATTATTGCTTACGGTACAGGAAAAAATGGTAAAAGCACGTTTTTTAATCTGCTTTCTATGGTTATGGGAAATTATTCCGGCAATCTATCAGCGGAGATACTTACAAAAAATTCCCGGATAAATAAAAAGAATGAATTTGCTGAACTGCGTGGGAAACGTCTGGTAATTGCTTCGGAACTGGAAGACGGCAGACAGCTTGATACAGCTTCTTTAAAACAATTATGTTCTACAGACATGATATATGCAGAGAAAAAATATAAAAATCCATTTTCATTTATACCAACACATACAACTGTTCTATGTACCAACCATCTTCCATCTGTTGAAGCATTGGATAACGGAACATGGCGCAGATTGGTTGTTGTCTCCGGGGTGCCGTATTATCATGGATGATACAGGGAGCGCAGAAATTCATAGAATCAGACTATAAAATATCACAGCCGGAAATTGTAAAACAGGCAATTAAAACATATCGGGCTGAAAATAATTGGATCCAAAATTATCTGTTTGAATGCTGTGAAACTGACAGAGCCTATTCTGAAAAAGCAGGTGAACTCTATAATAATTATAGGGATTACTGCATAAATACAGGTGAATCAATTAAAAGCTGTTCTGCACTTAGAAAAGCAATGATTGAAGCCGGATATGGACACAAAACCAATTCGAGAGGAAGTTTTTATAGCGGGGTAAGAATAAAACAATTCCGTATGCCTTACATTAACCCTCCATCAATGGTAGAGGATGTTAATGATGCAGTCGAAAATACTGATTGTATTTTGCAATAGATGGGGATATAATAAAAACAAAGAAAGGAGTGCAAAAGCTATGATGTATCCGTACATGACGTTATTTGATGAAACCGAGATTGTACACTCACAGATTATCGAAGAAAATAATGTACA
>CAOKHR010000200.1 GCA_948468325.1 uncultured Lachnospiraceae bacterium
AAAATGTGGACAAGAGTTAAAACCCGGCGCAAAATTCTGTACAAAGTGCGGAACGCCGGTTGCACAGGGTGCACCGCAGGCGCAGCAGCCAGGACAAGTGCCTCCGGTACAGCAGCCGGGCCAGACACAGCCGGTACAGCAGCCGGGACAAGTGCCGCCGATGCAGCAGCCGGGCCAGACACAGCCGGTACAGCAGCCGGGCCAGACACAGCCGGTGCAGCAGCCGGGGCAGGTGCAGTTGAAGAAAGAGCCAGTGCAGCAGCCGGGGCAGATACCGCCGAGGCAGACGCCGCCGCCAGGACAGATGAGGCAGACGCCGCCGCCGGGACAGATGAGGCAGACACTGCCGCCAGGACAGGCAGGAGGCCAGATACCGCCGGGGCAGGTACCGCCACAGATGGGAGGCCAGATACCGCCGAGGCAGACGCCGCCGCAGCATACGGGGCAGATGCCGCAGAATGCGCCGAAGAAAAAGAAAACGGGACTGATTATCGCTTTGGTATGTGTTATTATCCTTGCGATTGCAGTAGCAGCCGCGGTTGGAGTGGTACTGTATTTCAGAGGGCAGAGTGATTCAGACAAAGAGGATGAAAGCAGAATCGAGAGAGAGATAGACGATACGGAACATCAGAGTTCCGAGATGAAACTTCCCGAGGAACAGGGAACAGAGAATTCAGCAGATTCCGAAGCAGCTGAAGGAGCAGCGGGAACAGAGGCGGCGCAGGCGCCGGAGACAGTGCCCGAAGAGACGAAGCCGGAAAAGCCAAAGTCACACGATTATCAGTTTGTAGTCGGAGACGTGACATGGACAGAGGCGTTTCAGAAAGCCCAGGAGATTCCGGGCGGCCATCTTTTGAATATTAATTCCGAAAAAGAATGGAAAAAGATTATTAAGAAGATTAAAGAGGAAGATATGGAAGGATATGTCTTCTGGATTGGTGCTACGAGGCGGGGTAATTCCAGAGATTATCTCTGGGTAGACGCATCTGGTGATACGGTTGGAGAGCCAATGAATGAAAATGAACACTGGCTGGCCGGAGAACCTAGTTTTTATGATGATGAATTCGGCGTGGAGGAGCGCTATGTAAATCTGTTTTACTCATCAACAGAAGAGCGCTGGGTATGTAATGATACGGCGGACGATGTGCTTGCACTGCTGCCTTACTATTCCGGCAAGCTTGCGTATATTGTAGAGATTGAGTATGAATAGGAGAAAGAGAAGAAGGAAAGTGCGGATGTGGTCTTTGCTCTGCATCCTCCTGCTTTCAGTCGGTATTTTCGCTTATCTTACAATTACAGAGCGCCGCGAGCGAATGGATGACGAGGTCAAAAAACAGACAGAGATTTCTGATGCGCCGGGCGGAGAAAAAGAACAGAAGAAAGATTCCGAAACGGCGGTTTTGCCGGAAACAGAGGAAGAAGAACCGGAAGTGTCAGAGGAAGAGTTAATAGAAGCAGAAGTTGCGGCTCTGATTGAACATATGTCATTAGAAGAGAAAGCGGCGCAGCTGTTTATGATTACGCCGGAAGCCCTGACAGGGTATTCGAATGTTACTGCGGCTTCGGCAGTGACACAGCAGGCATTACAGAATTATCCGGTGGGAGGAATTATATTATTTGGCAATAATGTTGTTTCACCGGAACAGCTTGGCCAGATGACAGCAAATTTGAAAGCGTATTCTTTGGAAATTACGGGTCTGCCGGTTTTTATCGGGATTGATGAAGAAGGCGGGACAGTTGCACGGATTGCGGGGAATGCAAATTTTGATGTTCCGAAATTTCCGGATATGTGTGAAATAGGCGCATCCGGTGATACGGGCAGGGCATATGAAGCCGGATCCGTTATTGGTTCTTATTTAAAACAGTATGGTCTGAATGTAGATTTTGCACCGATTGCAGATGTTTTGACGAATCCCGAAAATCAGGTTGTACGTGCAAGGTCTTTCGGAAGTGATGCGGAAGTTGTTTCTTCCATGGATTTAGAAGTGATACGGGGAATGGAAGAGCAGGGCGTATTTTCCTGTATCAAGCATTTTCCGGGACATGGGGGTACGTCGGGCGATACCCATAAAGGATATTCCTATACGGAAAAAACACTGGATGAAATGAAAAGCGCAGAGCTTGTTCCGTTTCAAAAAGGAATTGAAGCAGGTGTTTCTTTTATTATGGTATCTCATATTGCGGCGCCGAATGTGACGGGAGATCAGGTTCCGGCATCGTTGTCCGGAAAAATGATTACGGATGTACTGCGGATGCAGATGGGATATGACGGAATTGTAATTACGGATGCCATGAATATGGGAGCAGTCGTAAATGAATATGATGCGAAATCTGCAGCCATTGCGGCAATTACTGCGGGAGCCGATATTGTACTTATGCCGAAAGATTTTAAAAGCGCTTATCAGGGAGTGATTGATGCCGTAAAGGCAGGCGCAATATCCGAAGAGAGGATAAATCAGTCTGTGCGGAGAATTTTTTTAGTAAAAAAGAAACTGTAAACAGAGGGCGATGTGATTTATAAGGTCACATCGTCCTTTTTGAGAAGGAATGGGTTGCAGAATATGTTTGATTATGGTAGAATGAAATCCGTCGAAAGTGAAAGCAGAGTAGGATCTGATGCGTTAAGTGTCATATGAACGGGGAGTTGTCATATGAACGAAAAGCAAAGCTTGCGGTATCAGGTTCGCATCCCGCTGCTGTACCATAGAGGTGGTTTACCTTTTGTCAGTAGCATTTATGATCGACAGAAAAGATCCGTGCTGCGGAAGAAAGGAGGTAAGCCATGCATACAAAGATGAGTGTGAGGTCAGTTTCAGTCATCGGATTACTGGTTGCCATGGAGATTATACTGGCTCGTTTTTCCATACATACGTGGAATTTGAAAATCGGGTTTAGTTTTGTCCCAATTGTTGTGGCAGCCATTTTTTATGGCCCTGTGGCAGGAGGACTTGTAGGGGCAATCGGTGATGTAATCAGTGCTGTTTTGTTTCCGGTAGGAGCATATTTTCCGGGATTTACACTGACGGCATTTTTGACAGGAGCCATATTCGGCTGGTTTTTCCGGAAAAACATAACAGCTGTAAATGTAATTCTTTCCGTACTGGCTGTACAGGTGGCCGTCAGTCAGTTTATGAACACTTACTGGATTTCATTTTTATACGGAAGTCCATACTGGCCGCTTTTTATGACAAGAATTTATCAGACGGCGGCGATGATTGTTGTAGAAACGGCAGGTGTTTTTCTGATTGATAAGAAGTTAGTGCCTGTGCTGAAAAAATATGAAGTAATGTAAAGGAGAGGCAGGATGGAGCTGGACAAAAAGACGACCCGTAATATTATAAAGATTGCAGCATTTGTTGTGATACTTGCTTTTTTGTTAAATCATATCGGCGGTCTTTTTATGGTCATTGGAAGAATGTTAGGTCTGCTTTCACCGTTTTTGATTGGAGGGGCGATGGCATTTATTATCAATGTTCCAATGCGCATATATGAGACACGATGTTTTAAATGGATAAAAAAGCAGGGATTGCGGAGAATAATTTCGCTTGTGTGTGCATATTTTTCGATTCTTTTTGTCCTGGTCCTTATTATGGGATTAATCGTTCCGGAACTGATCGCGACTGTACAGAATCTGATTTATGAATTGCCGGCCCGCATACAGAAAATGCAGGGATGGATTGACAGCCTCTTAAAAGATAATCCGGAGATTGAAATGTATGTTTCCGGTATGCTGGACAGTTTTGGAGGATATTTGCAGAAAATCATTAAAGAATGGGATATAAAAAGTTCCGGCAGCATCCTTTCTACCATGACAGGAGCAATCTCCGGAACGTTATCTGTAGTAGTGAATTTTTTTATGGGACTGATTTTCTCTGTTTATATTCTTTCGCAGAAAGAAAAACTTTCGATGCAGGCAGACAGGCTGTTAGCGGTTTTGGTGAGAGAATCCTCCTGCTCTAAGATAAAAAAAGTATTAAAGCTAAGCAATGACACGTTCCGTAAATTTATTACAGGGCAGTGTCTGGAAGCGGTTATTTTTGGCAGTATCTTTTTTGTCTGCATGACAATTTTCAGAATGCCGTATGCAATGACGGTGAGCGTTATGATTATGCTGTTGTCGCTGATTCCGATTTTCGGATCTTTTATTGCATGTTTTTCGGGGGCGTTTTTAATCTTGTTTGTAAGTCCCATAAAGGCGCTTTTGTTTATTGTGATGTTCCTCATTATTCAGCAGATTGACGGGAATCTGATTTATCCGCATGTTGTCGGAAATTCTGTGGGTCTTCCTTCTATCTGGGTATTTACGGCAGTTATTTTGGGTGGCAATCTTTTTGGGATTGCCGGTATGCTGGTATTTATACCGATGACTTCCGTACTTTATTCACTGCTTAAGGAGTGGGTTTTAAAGAAAGAGCGTAAGCCGGGCTGAGGGCAGAATTTTTTTGCACTGCGTGAAATATAATAAGAAAACAGTGTAATAGAAAAGTCAGATGATTGGAGGATACTATGTCAGAACTGTTAAAAGCAATCTTTTTTGGAATTATTGAAGGAATTACGGAATGGCTTCCGATTAGCAGTACGGGGCATTTGATTTTGCTCAATGAGTTTATCCATCTGGATGTATCAGAAAGCTTTTTCAGTATGTTTGAGGTTGTCATTCAGCTGGGAGCCATTTTTGCGGTAGTAGTTTTGTTTTTTAAAGAAATATGGCCTTTTTCTGCCAAAGAGAAGTATTTCGTGAAACAGGATACATTTATCATGTGGTTTAAAATTATGCTTGCCTGTGTTCCGGCGGCTGTTGTAGAGCTGGCGTTTGGAGATGAAATCGAAGAATTGTTTTACAACTATGTCGTCATTGCGCTGGCGCTGGTTATCTTTGGTATTGCTTTTATTTTTATCGAAGACATACATAAAAATAAGCAACCTAA
>CAOKHR010000201.1 GCA_948468325.1 uncultured Lachnospiraceae bacterium
AGCAGCAGCTTAAGCAGCGTCGTCTTTCCGCTTCCGCTTTCCCCAAAAATGCCGACACAGTCTCCTTTTTTCACTGTCTGCGTAATATTCCAAAACAACGGGTCTTTTTGTTCTCCATATGAAAACCCAACGTCAGACAATTCCACCGAATCCACTTCCAAAACTCTGCTTTCCGTTTTTTCTGCATGTAAAGGAACGGCCTGTGAACATTCTCCGTTCTTTCCGCTTCCGCTGTCTGAAAACCGGAAGACTCTGGCATAAATCGGCATATCCGATTTCAGCTGCGCGTCCATGGCGGATAACGCCGTCATCGCATCTGTCATAAGATGGTAATACATAATAAAAATCAGAAGCTCGCCCGCAGTCATCTGATTTTTAAAAATCAAAAGCCCTCCCATAACATATACTCCAAACTCCATCAAAAACTCATTTTTCAGTTTTGGTATCATCAAATATCTCGTAACCCAGTAATTAATCCACTTCGCGTTATAAATGGCAAAACGATGCAGATAACCCACAAACTTCCGCTCCTGTCCTTTCCCAAGGCCAAACATACGGATTTGCCGCCAGCCGGATACAGCCCTGCGCAAAAATGTAGACAGATTCGCGTCATTTATGCGGTTTTCCTCATTCAGCACAGCTTCTTTTTTCCCAATCAGGCGGTCAAAAAAAAGGGTAACCGGAACAGCGGCAATCCCAATTAGCGCCAGCCGCCATTCCAGAACAAGCAAAGCCGCGGCACTCCCCAAAACAAGAAAACGTTTCACCTCATAACTCCCAAACTGTTCTTTGAAAAAATCAGAGACTTTATTGACGTCATTGCTCAATTCAAGCTTTGCATCTCCGATTTCTGACACCTGCTTTAAATCCGGCGTTCTCATAAAAAAAGACAGTTTCTTTTGTCTTAAGCGGTAAACCGCGGCATTTGACAGTACATTCAATGAGCGTACGTTCCAGACCGAACATAAAACATCCATAATGTAAAGCAGGACAGAACCGGCAGCCACCCAGACAAACGCAGACACATTGCCTCCCAGAAAAACCTCATCTACAAAAATGCCGTACATCTGCGGAGAAATCAGCTCTATGACGGCAATGAAAAACAGACTTATCCTATAGAAAAATCTTTCCCGCTTTTTATCTGCAAGTTCCGCAGACAAATGTCTTACAATTTTCCGCCGCTCTTTTTCAACCGAACCTCCCATTTCCCGCCTCCTCTATATACAAAACCCTGTCACACAGCTCAATCGGCGTTTTCCTGTGTGTGATAAAAAACACCGTATGGCCGTCAAGCGACTTCTTTAGATTTTCCACAATTCGGCGTTCCGTCTCATAATCTAAGGCGGATGTCGCCTCGTCAAATATGATAATTTTGGGATTTCTCAAACAAATCTGCGCAATCGCAAGCCTCTGCCTCTGTCCTGCGGAAAGATGAATCCCGCATTCCCCAATAAAAGTATCCATCCCCTCCGGCAGACTCTTTACAAAATCTGCAAGCTCTGCAATGTTAAGCACCCGCAAAAGTTCCGAATCACCGGCTCCTTTTTTTGCCAGCAGCAAATTTTCTTTGATGCTTCCCTCAAACAACACATTCTCCTGAAACACAATACCAACCTGCGTCCGAAATGACTTTTTGGTATACTGCCTCATATCCTCCCCATCAATTAAAATCCTCCCAGAAGACGGTTCCTGCATCCCAATCAGCATAGAGGCAAGCGTAGACTTTCCGCTTCCGCTTTCTCCGACAATTGCAATTTTTTCACCAGACGCAGCATCCAGAGAAAAGTTCCGATAGACCTCTTTTTCCCCATAAGAAAAAGAAACATTTTGAAATGACACTGCTCCCTTACAGTCCCGCAGTTCCTTTTTCCCGTCGTCCCTTTCCGCCGGATATTCTAAAAACTCCTTTATCTTCTGCACATATCCGGCCCTTGTCTGCGCATCATTCCACTTCTGGTCCATATCGCTGATGGCAGCCGACAAACGCTTAAAATACGTCATCACCAGTGTAAACATCCCAATTGACAGCCTCCCCTCCAAAGACATGGAAAGCGATATGCCAAACAACAGCAGCTGTGCCGCCAAAAATATCCCTTTAATCGCCTGTGCAGACAAAAGGCCTGCAAGTTCCATGGAATTGCGCTCATGAAACATTGTTCTGGAATGCTGTTTATTCTTTTTCCGCACAACTCTTGCAGCGCTTAACATACGAATATCCGTCAAGCCCTCCAGAATTTCATACACCCAGCCGATATAACGCCCATACGCCTGTCCCTGCCGCAGGGATGCCTTTTTATTTCTGCTTCCGAAAAAAATTGAAACGCCCGAACACAATACCGAAAGGACAAGCATCATAGCTCCCAGCACAATGTCAATACGAAAACTAAGCGCCAATATCACGACGGCAATGACCCCGTTGTTTAGCTGGTGAATTACGCCTCGTATGAAAAAATGGACGCATTCATGAGGATATTCCAGAATAATGGACATAACCTCTCCAAAACTCATTTCCTGAAAAACAGATCCCTTCACCTTTAAGAACTGCTCAAAGGCATCTTTTTTGATTTCAAACGTAAACATTGCCATTATATAATGATGCTGGGCATACAGCCAGTAATACAATATGCAGGTATAAACGCTCATCACGGCTACCACTACGCTAAGCCAAAAAAATCCCTCCAGATCTTTCCGGTAAATCATCGCGTCAAGCATCATGGAAAGAAAGAAGGGAATCAAAAGTGTAAGGACTGTCTCAAACAGCCAGCCCACATAAAACGCCCCAAAATGCTTTGCATAGGGCTTTATATATTTTTTCAGAAAAATGCATGCCTGCCTTATGCCCATGCCATATCCTCCCCTCAGCCGTTCAGTATATAAAATAAAAGCCGTTTTCCGTCAATCCGAATGTTCCAGCACAACGCCAGAAACAAAAGCAGACCGCACAGTAAAAACAGATAATATAATGTTATATTTTTAATCAAAACCTTCTCATAAAATTTAGTGAGCCTCTTTTTCATTCATATCCTCCCGGTTATTGCACTGAATCAGTGCTTCGACATAAGAAATTATGTTTTCGGCTTTTTCGAAACTATCCATTCCAAGCATTTCCATTTCAAATTCTATCTGAAACTCCTGCTCTATTTCAACAACCATCTGTATAAAACTAAGTGAATTCAATCCCAACTCACATAAAGGATCTTCATTCCTGACAGAATCTTTTTCCAGCCCGATTTCGCTATACTTTGCAAGCAAACGTTTTATAGTTTCTTCCACATACAATCCTATAACCTCCCAATAAAAAAACTTTTTCCCACCATTATAATATAGATGCTTTCCCGTCAAATTTTTCTATCTCCTGCTTCAAAAGCAACCACGTTTCTCTTTCTAAATATAAATTTTGTTTTAATATATTATATAATTTATTTTGATACTTTTCAACAAATATTTCAAGTTTCATTTCTTCTCCACGTATCAATGCATTTTTAATTATACAATATTGTTTCTCTATTTTTTCAAATTCAGTAACAATTCTTTTTGCTTTTATGCCATCCAGATAGCCGCATTTTTCAATATGTTGTACTAACATTTGATTTCCGCGCATCCTTGCAGCTACTTTAAAGAGTTCCAAAGCCTGAACCAATAAAGGCCCCGGCCTGACATCTTCTTCATAAAAACTAAAAGCAGACGAATCATCTTCTTCGTCCAATGATCTGATAATACTATCAATGTTATCCGTAACATCCTGCAAAGTAAAATTACATTTTGGAATATCCTCTTTCATAGAAAACAAAATATAATCCGGATCTTTTAAAAATCTTTCTTCTATCCCATTCATCATTGCATACAGTAGATTTTCTCCACTGTCTTCTATTATTCCATACGTGCCTCTCAATATATTGTCTTCTAACGCAAGAAAACAATCTGTTTTCTCATTATATTGAATCAAAGGTGTGTAATGTGTAAAATTCCAATTGTGGTAGGTCGCTCCAGAAGGATTCCAATAATATAAATTTATTTTGGGACAAACTATTTTTCCATAACCCAACTCCTTTTTTATAATGTTCATCAGTTTCATTTTATCGGTACAATAAAACTCTTCCCGCCTTAAATATGACAAATATTTTTTTACACTGACACCTGTCCAAAATCTCATTGAAAAGAAACTTGTTTTCATATCCTGACGTATATATTTACTATATTTGTAATCATTCATATACATCATTTTCTCATAAGAACTATCGTACGACGTTAAGATTGAGCCGTATAAATTTATCATGCAATTCAGCCAAAACTTCGTAAATGGTATGATTTTCAATTGTTGTCACCCTCCTTAATTCAATAATATTTTTTATTATATATACCAAAGTCCGACAAATAAAAGCCTTTACCGCACATGACTGCATGAACTATGATTCCTGCTAAAATCACTGAAATATAATTTAATAATGCAGTTTAGAACAATAGCTGGTTTTAAATATATTTCATTTAAGATATTCTGAAGCAGGAGATGATACATATGATAAATATTTATAAAAAAGCAGGAGAACGAATATTTCTGACAAGGTCTATGCGGGGATATACAAGAGAAACACTTGCAGAGCTTGCAGAAATATCAACAAAATTTTTATACGAAATTGAAACAGGAAGAAAAGGTTTTTCAGCATTGGTCCTATACAATCTTTGCAATGCTTTAGATGTAGACTGTGATTATATTATGACAGGAAAACAAAAAATAACATATGATAAAAATGTTATGATGATGCTAGAGTTGTTTGATGAAGATAAAACCGAACAAATATCCCGCATCTTAAAAGCCATTTATGCACTTTTAAATTAATCTATTTTCTCGTACAACATCATATTTTGTATATCTGCATTCTTAAATCTTGCTT
>CAOKHR010000202.1 GCA_948468325.1 uncultured Lachnospiraceae bacterium
GGATCAGGTAACAGAAATCAAAGGACTCAAAGGTCTGGCAGCAAGAGCTGACGGGGTAGATATGAACGGTCTTCGGGATTTGGGAGACCAGTTAAAGGAAAAGCTGGGAGAGGGCGTTGTTGTGCTGGCATCGGAAAAGGACGGCAAAGTCAATCTGATTGCCATGGCGACGGAGGAATCCATGAAAAAAGGCGCTCATGCCGGAAATCTGATTAAAGGCATTGCCGGAAAAGTCGGCGGCGGCGGTGGCGGCCGTCCCAATATGGCACAGGCAGGCGGAAAGAATCCGGCCGGAATAAAAGATGCACTGGAAGAAGCGAAATTAATATTAGAAAGCCAGCTGGCATAATATTTCAGGATATTTTATTCGTTTGCATACGGTGAAAATAAATTTCAAACGTATGCAGGATAAAATATCCTTTTTTTATTGAGGGGGAATAAACATGAGAAAAGCAAAAAGAAAATGTTTGTCGATGCTTCTTGTGGGATGTCTGTTGTTTTGCACATTTTTGCCATCTGTAGGCAGCTTAGAAGTAAAGGCTGCGGCAAATCTTACGGACGGACTGATTGGTTACTGGACATTTGACGGAGCGACGGAAACGGAACAAATGGCAAACAAAGCTTTGGGACAGAGCTGTACGGCGACAAAGACAGGCAGCGGCGTCACTCTGAAAAACAATGACGGCGTGTCAGGCGGAAGCATTTATTTCAGTAAAATGAACGACTCTTATCTCAAACTGAATTTAAAAGACGCAGGCCAGGGGCTGAATGCAGCGAATCAGGATTTTTCCATTGCAGCATGGGTGAAATTTGACAGCAGTCCTTTCCAGACCGGTACAGATAAAATCAATCTTTTTCAGCAGACTGCGGATATATCCAATGCAAATGCGGCAGGAAGGACGATTGTATATTTGAATTCCTCGAAACAGTATGGCACATATCTGACGGGCAGTGACGCGTTGTGCAGTTTGCAGGGTGCGACAGGGAGCTGGCAGCATATTGTATTTACCTGTGATCATTCAACGAAAAAAGCTCAGTTTTATATTAACGGAGCGCTGGCATCCGAGCATACGCTGACGGGAGATTTTGTAAATGAAGCTACGGATATTCTGGTAGGAGCGCACAAAAATCCGCAGGCAGCAGGAGCGGTAAAAGGCAGTCTGGACGAGCTGCGTTATTACAATAAAGCAGTTGATGCGGAGACGGTAAAAGCAATGTATGATACATTTGGATATGTGATTGCAATTGAAAATCTCTCTGCCGGTCTTCGGGAGCTGATTGCAGAGGCGAAGGGATTAAAAGACGGAAATGCCCAGACAGGAGAGATTCTTTTGGCAGAAATTGCAGCAGCAGAGGAGCTTTTGGAAAGCGGTACGCTGACAACGGCGGCACTGGAGGAGCAGACTGCATCGCTTCAGTCAGCAGTCGATGCTTATAAGAAAACAGCCGTTATTTCTATTGCAGTTGATCCGGATACCAGAGTGCGGGAAATATCAGATGCTATGTTTGGCATTAACCACAGATACCATAATGACGGGTACAGCTCCTGGGATGCGGTCAATCAGCAAATGGAACCAGAATTTGACAAGCTGGCAAAAGAAGCCTCTTTTGGTTCCGTACGTTATCCGGGCGGAACAGTGGCGAATTTATATGACTGGAAGAAAGCAATCGGGCCTTTTGCAGACAGAAAAAAGACGATACACGGGAACACGAAAGAACCGATTACGCCCAATTTTGGCGTGGATGAGGCAATGAAATGGATTTATGACGAACTGGACGCCGAGGCAGTCTGGGTTTATGCAATGGGACAGGGAAGCGCGCAGGATGCGGCGGATCTGTTTGAATATTTAAATGCACCGGCGGACGGTGATTTGACAAATCCAAACGGCGGCACAGACTGGGCAGAAGTACGTAAAGCAAACGGACACCCAGAGCCTTACGGTGTCACCCGGTTTGAAATCGGCAATGAAATGGGACTTTGGGGGCAGAATTACTGGATGCCCGGCTGCGGCAGTGCAAATTATGCAGATATGGCAAGAGCTTATGTCAACGGCGGTGATATGACTTTTAACAAAGAAAGAGCCGTACAGGAAGAAGACTGGCGGGACAGTGCGGCAGGTTCTGACGGAACGGCAGGACAGGTGCGTTATGCCAGATATAAGTTTGTAAAAGAAAACAGCGCCCATGTGTATGTCAATGACACCGAATGGCAGATTGTCGATTCCCTTGACGGACAGGGAGCTGCAAATGTCTGTGAATTTGAATATGAGACAGGAAAAATTACTTTTGGGGACGGCACGAACGGCAATATTCCGCCGCAGGGAAATGTGATTACGGTAACGTATACCAGTAAACAGGACGGGTTTACGGCATACTATACGGCATTGAAAAAAATTGCGGCGGAGCTTGGCATGGAAGTGGAAGTCTATTCCTGTATGGAAAGAGAAGAGGCAATCAGTGCATTGCAGGCTGCAGGGAATCAGTATGACGGTGCAGTAATTCATCCTTACAGCGAAACAAGCCCCGGATATAATTATGTCATTGATGAAAATAATCCGCTGTTTTATGAAGAAGTACTGGGGCGCTCTCTGGAGCACAATATGAGCCGTGTACAGGAGTTAAAAAATCTTATGGGGGACGGAAAAGTGCCGGTAGTTTCGGAATTCGGTATTTACAGGCATAATTCACAGTTTATCCGTGCCATTGGGCATGCGGTTTATATTGCAAATGAAATGATTGATTATATTAATTTTGGTACGCCTTATCTGAATAAACACTGTCTGGTGGATTATCCGTTTGGTTCTGATAATCTTGGAACAGGAGCGCAGTGTGTGATTCAGGCGCATGTGAATGATGACGGAACAAAAGATTTTGTATCTACGCCTTCTGCAAAAGCTTTTTCAATTTTTAACAATATGACAGGCAGCGAGCAGATTGGACAGACAGTTACAGGAAACGGCGTTTACTATACGTTTGAGCGAAACGGCAGCTATGACGTGCCGGTATTAAAGGCGATTTCTTCAAAAGACGACGAAGGAAATATTTATGTGACGGCAGTCAACAACCGGAAGAATGACATAACGCCTGTTACAATCCGTGTGGATGACAGGAATCTGCAGGGAGAAGAAATCGAGATCTGGTATTTAACGTCAGACAATGTGGAGGATGAAAATACGGTGGCTAATCCCGATAAAGTGGATGTGGTAAAGACGAAGACAGTCAGTGAACAGGAGACGTTATCCTATGAACTGGCGCCGCATTCCATTACCGCTTTTAAGATTCCGGCAGAGAAAAAGGTTTCCGTTTCCGTACATGCAGAAGCAGGAGGAACGGCAAAGGGCAGTACGGAGATAAAAACAGGCAGTGAAGTTACGGTAACGGCAGTGCCGGATACAGGATATGTGTTTGACGGATGGTATGCAGGCGGAATGAAAGTATCCGCTCAGGCAGTCTATACATTTACGGCGGCAGAAAATACAGAGCTGACAGCAAAATTTATAAAAGAAACACCTAAGGATGATTTCATTCCGAAAGATGACCAGTCTTCGGAAAATAAGCCGCTCCCTGCAGTCGGTGATAAATTGACAGATACGGCTACAAACGGAACGTATATGATTATTGGCGCTGCTTCATCGGGATTAACGGCGGCGTATACAGGAATGGAAAATGAAAATCTGGCATCGTGTGTCGTTCCGGATACCATAAGCGTCAATGGTGTGGACTGCAAAGTTACGTCTATTGGGGCAGAAGCATTTATGAATAATAAAAAGCTTACCAGTATCACCATAGGAGACCAGATTGAAAAAATCGGAGAAAATGCTTTTTCGGGATGCAGCAGTTTAAAAACGGTAATCATCGGCAAAAATGTGACGGAAATTGCAAAGAAAGCATTTTATAAAAATACTTCTTTAAAAAAGATTACAATTCCGGCAAATATCAAAAAAATCGGAGTAAGCGCATTTCAGGGTTCGAAAAAGCTGAAAACGATTACGATTAAAACAAAGAAGCTGACCCAAAAGACAATCGGTAAAAATGCTTTTAAAGGGATATATGCAAAAGCAAAAATTAAAGTGCCTTCGAAAAAGTTAAAAGTGTATAAAAAGATTTTAAAGGCAAGAGGAGTCGGAAAGAAAGCGCTCATTAAAAAGTAGATAACAGACAGGAGTCAGGTATCAGTCATTTGGCAGAATTTGCCTTTTAAATCGAAAAATATATAAATATGAAACAGTAAATCTCACAGAGGGATAAGAAAAAGGGATACCTGCATTGGCCGGGTGTCCCTTTTTGAAAAGCAGAAAAGTTTTATTCATTCCTGTTTTAAAAATATGCGTTCTATCATCCGTATACATCCATATAATCCCATTGCAATGATGCATAAAATCAAAATAGACAGGATGACCCAGTCGAGTTTAAAAACCTGACTCCCATATATAATCAAATATCCAAGGCCGCATTTAGAGGCAATGAATTCCCCGATAATGACGCCTACAAGACAAAGTCCGATATTGCTTTTCATCAGTCCGATGAAGTTGGCGCGGTTTGCAGGCAGAATGACTTTAAACAGGGCCTGGCTTCTTGTTCCGCCTAATGTTTTGATTAATTTGATTTTTTCTTCATCTACTTCATGAAATCCGATATAAAGATTTAAAATTGTACCGAAGATGGCGACGGACATACCGGTCAGAATAATTGTTTTGTAGTTGGCGCCCAGCCAGACAATTAAAAGCGGGGCAAGGGCGGATTTCGGCAGGCTGTTTAAAACGACAAGGTAAGGATCTAATGTTTCCGTAAGGCTTTTGCTGTACCAGAGCAGAATCGTTATGAGCAGAGAGCACAGCATAACCAGAAAGAAGCTGACCAGCGTCTCAAATAAAGTAATTCCGATATGGTAG
>CAOKHR010000203.1 GCA_948468325.1 uncultured Lachnospiraceae bacterium
TCAGCCGTATGCAGATAGAATAAATATCTTTTTCGTACTTGATTAGTAAGTATTAAAATTCATCCCGTGTCACAGTGATGTCTCCATTTCCAGTTCATGAACTTTTTGGCCCTACACTTTTATATAGACGCCAAAATTCTTTTTCTTCATTTTTTATCATATTTAGCAGAAAAATAACAGCTATGTAATGCATAACCATCACATAGCTGCCTGTTTAGATTCTGATTTCTTTTCCTCCTGATTCATTTTCTTTCATCGGAGACTTATAACGTTCGATGACACGTATTTTTGCCCAATCCTTCTTTGCCGTTTTTGCCGAAAAAACAGATTCGTTTTCTCCGTCTTCTGCTGTACTTTCCGCATCATCTGATTTTGTATTCTTTTTCAGTTCGTCTTTGAGCGCTTTTAAAACTACATCCTGCCATGCAGAACCTGTCAGCGTGTTAAAATACAACGAATCATTATAAAGTCCGCTGCCTAATCCTCCCGTCAAAAGCCCTGTCCGGTAATTGGAAAGTGCCAGATTCAGATAATCTGAAAAATTTCCGTTCTGTCCTCTGGCAGTACTCTGCTGGCTTTTGACATTATCCGCGGCATAGAAAGATTCTACGATACCGTTTACATTTCCTACCATAAGCATCACCTATCCCCAGAAATCATACATATTTTTTGTAAAAGTATTCCAGTAATCCAGTCCGCTGCTGTTATAGCCGCCCAGAATACCTGCTGACGAAACTCTGGCATTTTCTGCCACTCTGCCGCTGACATAGCCGACTTTTTCCGAAAAACCGGACTCGCTGCCGAATGCCGCTTTTAAGCTGTCTAAATCTGCTGCTTTTAAAACATCTTCCTGAATGCTTATGCCGCCGTCACTCTTTTTGGTTATGCCGACTTTTTTAAGTGCTTCAGTATTATCAGAAAGATAGCTTTTCAGCTCCTGCTGGTAAAATTTATCCAGCGCAGAATCGGAACCGCTTAAATATTTCACCGTCTTATTGTAAGCAGACGCCATCCCCTTTATATTTTCAACCAGTTCGGCCGTACTTCCGGATGCCTCTGCTCTGGCAAACAACGAATCTTTTCCGTCATCATTTAATTTTGAAGCGTAATCGCTTAAGCTCTCTGCCGCCTCTTTGAGCTGTTTGCTGCTCTTATCATTTAACTTCTGCAAAAATGTATTTGTACTTCCGTTTTTACTCACAGAAGACAGCAGACTGTCCGTCTGGGATGAGCTCTTGTTCAAAATGTCCAGCAGCGTATTCTGCTGCAGCCAAATACCTGTCCTCTTTGAAGTCATCTGCATCATTTGATTTGTAATACGCATAATATCCCTCCTGTAATATTTCAATTCTGTTTCTTACTATGAATATCGGTATGTGATAAAAATTTTTCAGTACTTTGTAACCAATCATTTATTTTCTGTCATCAAATTCATTTTGCCCTGTAACATTACCGTAAGGGAAAAACAGCCTTCTTCCGCTGCCGTTTCCATTCTGCCATAATACTTTTCTGCACAGCCTCTGATATTTTTCAAACCAAGCCCATGGCCGGGTCCGGATTTTGATGATACTAAAATTCCGTCCTCCCATGCAAGCACTCCGGTAAAAGTGTTTTCGATTGTAATCAGAAACATGTTATCTTTTTGCCTTGTATGCAGTGAAACAAAAGCATCGCCGCTTTCCCCTTCACAGGCTTCAAAGGCATTATCAAGTCCGTTATTTAAAACAATGCTGATGTCAAAGGCATCAATGCCGAGATTCTTAGGATAAATAAAATCACTTGAAAAAGAAATTCCTCTCTGTCTGGCAAGGCGTACATATCTTCCTAAAATCACATCTGTCACGGGATTTTTCGTCTGATACTGCAAATCCAGCTCGGCAAGCGATGCCTGCAGGCAGGCCACATAGCGGCGCACTTCTTCTGCTGCAGCGGCATTGCCGGAACATGTCTGTGCAAGCAGTGCATTGATGTCGGCAATATAGTGCTTCATATCGTGCTTCATTCCACGGATTTGTATATTGACGCTTTCCATATCACGGACATGCGCTTCCAATTCCTCCATCTGGCTTTGATACACTTCCGCCTGCCGCCTCTTTTCATGCTCTTTTTCCATTTCTCCCAGCAATTTTACACTCAAAAGTATAGAAGCAATACACAGAAGCGACAAAAAAGGAATCAGTAAATTTAACTCTGCATAACGATCCAGCAGATTGTAAATCTCCTTATCATAGTAAAACAGAATAATTCTCAGCATAGCTGCAAAAGCCAGTCCAAGCAGCGACGGTACAAACAAAAGCGCCCAGCCATATACTTTTTTCTCCCCGTCCGGCTCTGTATTATATGCATAAGCTTCTCTGCCGCCATTTCCTCCATACGCAAAATAATGCTTATACTTGCGGATACAGAGAAACAAAACAAATATTATCGCCGCGGAAAACGTTATATTCCAGACAATCTCTGTTCTGTCCACCATCTGCCAGTATTTTTCACTGATATTTAAATCTTCATCCAAAAACTGCTCATTATAATAGTCGATAATTCTGGTAATGATTCCCATCGCCAGTGGATATAATGTAAAACGAACGAGCTCAAGCAGGGCATAAAATGCGGTTACCAGAGAGAGAATCTTCATTCTGTTCTTTTCATATAAAATCATTCCCGCAAGCAGCGTAAACGCTATGCTGACGGCTACCGGAATAATGCTCTGCCTGCTGTCCGCAATGTACATTTCTTTCCCGTAAATCAACTGCTTTATCCGCGGAGAATACGAAACGATAAGGCGGACTGCCATAAACTGCAGGCATAACAGCCATGCTGCCTTGTCTGTCTTTTTCCGGAAACGCTTTGGCAGCGTGTCTTTCAAAAAACCCGCCAGCAAACATCCCATAATTATATATTCGGTAAAATCCACCAGAAAATAAATGATTTCTTTCATGCTCTTTTCCTGCCGCCTCATTTTGTGAGGTAATTCATATATGCCTCAACAAATCCATTGTACTTTTGTTTTGACAAAAATACTGTTTCACCGCATTTTAAAGTAATGCTTGTCCTGTCATATCCGGCGACCTCCTGTAAATTCACCAGATAGCCCCGATGGGAACGGAAAAATCCCCCTGTAAGCTTCTGTTCCAATACTTCCATTTTTTCATAATAAGAAAATAAACCGTTTCTGGTATGGAGGGTAATTTTCCTGCCGTCGTTTTCTGCATAAAAAATATCTTCTGCCTGTATCTGGACGAACTTTCCGTTCGTTTTTATTAAAAGAGACGGCGGGGTCTTTTTTTCTTCCGCCTTCGATACTGCCCGCCTGACAACTTCACAAAGCTTTCTCTCATCTATCGGTTTTAAAAGATAGTGAAACGCTTCCACATCATATGCTTCATATACATAATCCGGCATTGCCGTTATAAAAATAATCAGCGCATCCGAATATTCCCTTAACTTTCGGGCCGTTTCCATTCCGTTTAATTTATGGTTAACTGCATTTTCTTCAAAACAAATGTCCAAGAAAAGAATATCATAATCCTCTTTTCCCTCCAAAAACGCTTCTCCCGATTCGTATAGATCCGCCTGAATGCCGGTCTTTTGCCTGATTACTGTCTGCAAATACTGCCGCATCCATTTATCATCGTCACAAACTGCTATTCTCAACATGAAACATCTCCCAGGTATGCAAAAAAGCCGATATAATATAAATATCGACTCTTTACCTGTTATTTCTTTAGCTTCTCTGTCATCAATTATCTGCTTTTTGTCACAAAATAATCATGAAAAATTTTTTTCGGCAAGTTTTAATATCGAAATCAGCGGAACAATCAGTATGCCGCAGAAAAAATTACTCACACCATGTATAAAATCAAACGGCAGGCCCGCAATAATCCATGCTGTCATTCCTTTGAAATTCAGTCCGAATAAAATCGCCTGCGCCGGAGCGTAAAGCGTTCCGAATAAAAAACCGTGGCAGGCACATACCGTCATATATACGACAGGCCTTATTTTCTTCGGCATATTGCGGGGGAGCAGCATTACCGCACCCCAGAGCACTGTCCATACATACAGATACGGAACCCACCAGGCCGCAAACCCGCTGAATATCCCGTTTAAAATTACATATATATAAATGGGGTAAAGTGCTTTTTTTCGATAGACAACTGTAAATGCAATGGTAAACACGCCCAGCAGATGAATATTCGGCGCAACTTCCATCAGCATCTTAGATACATACATAACGGAGCCGAGCATCGCAAATACAGCCATTTCCTTTGTTGTAAGCTTCACGTTTATTCAACTTTAAAGGAGTAGCTTTCCCCTTCTGTAATGACTGTAGCATCTACACCTGTCTGGGCATATTCGTCATTAATATAAAACGCCCAGTATACGCCGTCCTGCTCAAAATCAGCCGTAATACCGTTTACGGTTTTCACATAAAGCCCGTATTCGCTCTCTTCGCCTTCGATTACTCCCAGTTCTGATAATGCTTCTCCTACCGTTTCCTGATCTGTATGGATTTCAAACCGTGTTTCGCCGCCGTCTTTATCTACGACAGTAAGCTGAAATGCTTTCTCTCCCTCTCCAAACGTCTTGTCCTCCTGAAGTGAACTTTCTGTCGCATTGCCTGTATCCGGCGCTTCACTTTCTGTCCTGCTGCCGCATCCGGCAGTATACACCGCCACAGACATGGCAAACACCATACAAAAAATAACTGACAATACACTTTTTCCGCATTTAATCTGCATCTTGCTGCCTCCTTGTTTTTAGTATAATTCGTTCTTATCATAATCATTCTAAAGCTTTTCGTCAACTTTGTCTTTAAAATTGCACGGAAATCAATTTTCCACAAACGAAGTAAGTAGTGTATAATAGGTTTCATGGA
>CAOKHR010000204.1 GCA_948468325.1 uncultured Lachnospiraceae bacterium
ATATCATTTAGAAAAAAGTGGGGAAATTGCCAACGAACACTTGACACAAACTTTTTTGCATAAGAGCTTGAATTTTAAAAAGCAGTATGGTACTATTTTGGCGGACGGTATCGAAAAGAACTGTACCCGGAATATACAGAAAGTGAAGAAGTCAGATTCTTATTGAAAGATGGCTGTACCTTTTGGACGGCACATTGAGAAATAAGGGTTTTTTATCGTATGTCTGGGACAGGTATGTTCCGGATTTTTTTATATCATAAGAGATCCGGAGCAGCAAAGTGTCTGGTTCTTTCATAAGTGAGAGGACAGGGCGGTGCGTTGCTTAGCACAGTCTGCATAGAGCAGCCAGACAGAGATTCAGAAAGGACGTATTATGGAAATTACAGGTTCAATTCAGGAAGTAAGAGAAAAGGTAAAAGAGTGGAAAAAACAAGGCTTATCGGTAGGACTGGTGCCGACAATGGGGTATCTTCATGAAGGGCACAAAAGTCTGATTGTAAGAGCCGCTGCAGAAAATGATAAAGTCGTGGTCAGTGATTTTGTCAATCCGATTCAATTTGGCGTCAATGAGGATTTGTCCACGTATCCGAGGGATATAGAACTGGATAAAAAACTTTGCATAGATGCAGGGGCAGATCTGATTTTTCATCCGGAACCAAAAGAAATGTATGCCGAAGACTTTTCTACTTATGTAGAAGCGCAAAATGTCAGTGCAGAATTGTGCGGCAAAAAAAGACCCGGCCATTTTCGGGGCGTTTGTACGGTGGTTTGCAAACTGTTCCATATCGTGACGCCGGAGCGGGCATATTTCGGGCAGAAAGATGCACAGCAGCTGGCAGTTATCCGCCGTATGGTGCGCGATCTGAATATGGACATTCAGATTGTCGGCTGTCCGATTATCAGGGAAGAAGACGGACTTGCAAAGAGTTCCAGAAATACATATTTAAATGAGAAAGAGCGCAAAGCCGCGCTGGTGCTCTCCAGAGCAATTTTTCACGGAGAAGAAATGATGAAAAACGGAGAGCGGAGCGCAGAGGTGATTCTGACAGCAATGCAAAATATGATTGAAGCAGAGCCTCTGGCCAAAATAGATTATGTGGAAATGACAGATGCAGACAGCATTGAGCCGTTAAAAGAGGCAAAAGGAAGGGTACTTGTGGCGATTGCGGTTTATATCGGAAAAACACGGCTGATTGATAATTTTATTCTGGATATGCAGGAGGCGGGTCTGCAATGATGCTTGAAATGTTAAAAAGTAAAATTCACCGTGCCACAGTTACACAGGCGGAATTGAATTATATAGGAAGTATTACAATTGACGAGAGCCTGATGAAAGCAGCCGGAATTTATGAATACGAAAAAGTGCAGATTGCCGACATAGACAACGGCGCAAGATTTGAGACATATGTCATTGCAGGAGAAGAAGGCAGCGGAATTATCTGCTTAAACGGAGCTGCAGCCCGCATGGTTTCTACAGGTGATAAAGTCATTATTATGTGTTATGCACAGATGGAGCCGGAGGAGGTAAAAGAAAATCCTCCCAAAGTTGTTTTTGTTGACGACAAAAACCGGATTATGTCTGTGAAACGTTATGAAAAGCATGGCGCGCTGACAGAAGCATAGGAGGAAAAAGATGCTGACAGGAAAAAAGGTGGTGCTTGGCATTACTGGCAGCATTGCCGCTTACAAAATGGCAAAGGTGGCAAGCATGCTGGTAAAACAAAACTGTGATGTTCATGTCATTATGACAGAGAGCGCCGCACAGTTTATTACGCCGGTTACTTTTGAAACACTTACAAAAAATCAATGTCTGACAGACACGTTTGAGCGTCTGACACCGGTAGAAATTCATCATATTGTTCTGGGACAGACTTCAGATTTAATTCTAATCGCACCGGCATCTGCAGATGTTCTGGGAAAAATGGCATACGGCATTGCAGACGACCTGCTGACTTCTACCGTTGTGGCGGCATCCTGTCCGGTTCTGATTGCGCCTGCGATGAATGCATATATGTATCAGAATCCGATTGTACAGGAGAATATCAGCAGATTAAAGAAATTCGGGTACGAATTTATTGCGCCCGTGACAGGGCATCTGGCCTGTGATGTAACAGGTATTGGAAAGCTTGCAGAAGAATCCGATCTGGTAAACGCCGTCATAAAAAAGCTGTCTGGGCAAAAAGGCGCCGGAAATACCAGAGATTTATCAGGAATACAGGTGCTTGTTACAGCGGGGCCGACAAGAGAAAGTCTGGATCCGGTGCGCTTTCTTACCAATCATTCTACCGGAAAAATGGGATATGCCATTGCTAAGCGGGCAAAAGAGAGAGGAGCAAAAGTAACGCTTGTTACCGGACCTGTAAATCTTGCCGCTTTAGAAGGAGTAAATACTGTTTCTGTTACAACGGCAGAGGAGATGTATCAGGCAGTGATGGAGCGCGCGTCAAATCAGGATATGATTATCAAAGCGGCTGCCGTAGCGGATTACCGTCCGAAACAGGTAAATTCCGAGAAGACAAAAAAGCAAGACGGCACGATGGTGCTTGAACTTGAGCGGACAAAAGATATTCTGGCAGAGCTTGGAAAAAGAAAAGGCCCGAAACAGTGTATTTGCGGATTTTCCATGGAAACAGAGCATGTTCTGGAAAATTCCAGAGAAAAGCTTGCGAAAAAAAATGCGGATATGATTGCAGCAAACAGTATACGGGAGAGCGGCGCAGGATTTGCGGGAGCAACGAACCATCTTGTCCTGATTACGCAGGAAAAGACAGAAGATATTGGAATGATGAGCAAAGAAGCATGTGCAGATGTTCTTTTAGACCGTCTGTATGAAATCTGGAAGCAAAAACAACAGGGGGAAGCAAAATGAATCAAGTAAAACGTATCTGTAATTTTATGTCAAACAATATAGCAGTACTGATTATTATTTTTTCGGTAATTGCATTTTTTTATCCGACAGGGTTTTCCTGGGCAACGAATTTTACGGAGCTGTTTTTGGGAGCGGCTATGTTTGGAATGGGTCTGACGATTAAGGCAAACGATTTCAGAGTCGTTTTTACCAGACCGAAAGAACTGTTTACGGGATGCCTGCTTCAATATACGGTAATGCCGCTTGCAGCTTTTGCACTTGCGAAAGTATTTCAGCTTCCGCCGGATCTGGCGCTGGGCTTTATACTGGTAGGATGCTGTCCGGGGGGAACGGCAAGCAATGTCATTACTTATGTGGCTGGCGGTGATGTGCCGCTGTCTGTGGGAATGACCGTGGTATCTACTTTGCTTGCTCCGGTTTGTACGCCGGTACTCGTTTATTTTCTGGCAGGGTCATTCGTAGAGGTATCCATTTTTGCAATGATGCGTTCTGTTGTGAAAGTAGTGCTGATTCCGGTTCTGGCAGGAATTCTTATCTACCGTATTTTCCCGAAGCAGGTGAACAAAATCAGAGATTTTCTTCCGCTGGTATCTGTTGCGGCCATTGTTATGATTGTAGCAGGTATTGTAGGAACGAATGCAGAGAAAATTGTAACCTGCGGCGCACTGGTTATGATTGTAGTTGCGCTTCATAACGGCGTGGGGCTTTTGCTGGGAACAGGAGCGGCAAAGCTTTTGAAGCTGGATGAGAGAAAAGTAACTGCAATCGGAATCGAAGTGGGAATGCAAAACAGCGGACTTTCCATTTCGCTTGCCACGGCTAATTTTGCAGCGAATCCTTTAGCAACGCTGCCGGGAGCTATTTTTTCCGTATGGCATAATATTTCCGGAACGATTTATGCCGGAATACGAAACCGCAAAAATACAAAGCAGCCGCAGCAGTCAGAAAGAGAAGCCGCAGAAATATAAAGAATCAGGAGAGTATTATGAGTGTAAAAAAGAATTCGACAAAGCAGTTTGTAGAAATGGCATTACTGGTGGCAATTATTATTTTGCTGGCCTTTACGCCGCTTGGATATATTAAGACATTTGGACTGGAAATTACATTGATTGTCGTTCCCGTTACGGTAGGAGCCGTTACATTAGGTTCCGCTGCGGGTGCGGTGCTGGGAGCGGTATTTGGAATTACGAGCTTTATCCAGTGTTTCGGAATGAGCACGTTTGGAATGGGGCTGCTTGAAATCAATCCGGCCGCGACATGCATCGTCTGTATTGTGCCGCGTCTTTTGATGGGATGGCTTACGGGACTGATTTATCAGGCGCTTTGCAAAGTACAGCCTGTCCGCAAATGGGCCGTTGTGATTGCAAATCTGGTGGGACCGGTATTAAATACAGTGCTTTTCATGAGCACACTGATTATTTTCTTTTATCAAACGCAGATGATACAGGATCTGGCGGCTGCTTTGGGACAGACAAATGTATTTGCATTTGTGGTGGCTTTTGTAGGAATTAACGGTGCAATTGAAGCTGTCGTCTGCTTTGTTGTAGGAAGTGCAGTTTCAAAAGCGCTGCAGGCAGCATTAAAAACGGGCTAGAGCGTGTTTGAAAATTCATTCCCGCAGGTCTTGGAAAATCAAGGCTTGCGGGGATTTTTATTTTGAGAAGCGCAATTTTTGCCGATTATATTGTAAGATACGATTGAATTTGTTCTGGTAAAGAATATAATAAAATTGTATTTGGAGGGATATAATTGCAAGGCAGTATCAAGAAATTGTTTATTGGAAAAATATGAAAAGAAGATTCAAAAGATTGAGGAGGATACAGGAGTGGCAGCAAAAGCAAAGATGAAAGAAATTTCTATGGAGGAGGCTCTATGGAAATCTGCGGATAAATTGAGAGGTTCGGTAGAACCATCTGAATATAAGCATATCGTTTTAAGTTTGTTTTTCCTAAAGTTTGCAAGTGATAAATTTGAGGCTCAGAGAG
>CAOKHR010000205.1 GCA_948468325.1 uncultured Lachnospiraceae bacterium
CACTCTGCGCTTCTAACAGATACCCCGGTTCTGTCAGCTCTTCCGGCTCTGTCAAAAATGCATTTTTCATACCGGTATCCATCACCAGGTACCATTTTCTTTTTTTATGCTGTTTGGGAAGTGCAAGGCTTTTGTGAAGACCCGAAAAATTAAATCCCAGATAAACGTCTTCTGTTTCTCCTGCATATTCCCCGCAATATAAGATCCCAAGCGCATCTCTGTTAAAAGATTCTGAAGAAATCCATGCGGCTTCCCCATGATAAGACAAATCCGGGCACCCATAAGATTTTGTATCCAAAAGCTGCATCGGACGTTCCATATGAAGAACCGAATGCTTTCTCCTGAACTCAATCAGCTTTTTGATATATTTTAAAAAGTTTTTTGCGGTTTTTCCCTGTTTCCAGTCTTTCCATCCAATTTCATTATCCTGGCAATAGGCATTGTTATTTCCCTGCTGGGAATTATAATCTTCATCTCCTGCCATCAGCATAGGCACTCCCTGTGCCAAAAACAGCACTGCGGCTGCATTTTTCATACGGCGGCTGCGTATTTTCTGCACATTCCGGCTGGTAGATTCACCTTCCACGCCGCAGTTGATGCTGAAACTCCAGGTGGGTCCGTCTCCGTATGCCTCTCCGTTTATCTCATTATGCTTCTGACTGTATGTAAATAAGTCTCTGAGTGTGAATCCATTGTTGTCTGTAATGTAGTTAATGTAGCCGAGGCGCGCATTCTGTTTCCGCATCTGGTCTGCAAGCTCCCGCATGCTGCCATTCATACCGCTGACTAACTTTCTGCACGGATAAAGAAATTCATCTACATACAAAAATGCCCTTGGATAATTCTCTTCTTCTGCCGGTATCATTCCCTCTGTCATTCCCCGGTAAAACAATTTTGTTCTTCCCAGAAAAGGATCTGCCAGTAAAAAGTCCATAGGTATGCCGTTTCCCTGTAAATGAAACCCGTCCACATGATATTCCTCCACCCAGTACCTAAGCACTTCTAAAATCTGCGCTTTGGGCATATCATCCGCAAAATCTATTTCCATGATGCACTCCATGCCTCTTTTATGCATTTGCAGAATGCACTCTTTTAATTCAAGTCCGGGAGAATCCCCGGCTGCATAAGAAGCTTTCGGCGCAAAATACATTCCTTTGCCGTAGCCCCAGTAATTGATTATATACTCCTGCTTTTTCTCAGGTTTTTGAATCTTATCTTTCTTTTTGGATTTCCATTTTACATATTGCGGAACTTCTTCTTTTTCTTTCAGAAGAACTTCTTCAAATTCATACACAGGCATCAGTTCAATGGATGTAATGCCTATGGATTTCAGATAGGAAAGTTTTTTTGTCAGTCCTTTAAATGTTCCGTTTTCCAAAGACTCTCCCGGCAGTCCTTTTGTAAATCCCCGGACATGAAGTTTATAGAGCACCATATCTTTTCTCGGAATTTCTATCCGCTTCTCTCCCCGCCATGAAAAACGATTTTCTTCATAGCGGCAGCGCAAAGGTATCTGACGGCTGCGGCTTACATCTGCCCATTTTTCCCTTCCTACAATTCTTTTTGCATACGCATCTGCTGTTATTTTTCCGTCAATCCGGTAATTATAGTCATATTCCGTCAAATCCAGTCCTTCTATCCGTACAGCACGAAGATTGCCGCCGGAAAATTCTTCCGGTATAATGACCTCTTCCGTATATTCTTCCTGATATTTCTTATAAAGCACTATGCTGCATTTCGATTCTTTTCTGCATATAATGCAGAAATTCGTCCATGTTTTTCCCCTGGTTACACCCGGCTTTGAAAAATCTCCTCTTTTCAAGCTAAATTTCATGTTCATTATCACCTTTTTCATCCTAAACTACGCAAGTAATACTTTGCTATTATAACATTCTTTTAGTCCTTTTGTATATCTTTTTCTTCCAGTTCTTGCATCTTTATCCAAACTATTATATAATTGCATCCGAATACACCTGAAAGGAGAATTTTATGGACAATCAAAACAATAATTTTTTATCCGATGATGAAGACATCTGTGTTACACTGGATATGGAAGACGGCGAACAGGTAGAATGTGAAATTCTGACTATTTTCGAATTAAAGGGACAGGATTATATTGCTCTGCTTCCGGTCAGTGAAGATGATCCGGAAACAGAAGAATTCGATATATACCTCTATCGTTACTTTGAAGATGAAGACGGCAGCCCGTCCCTTGAAAGTATCCTGGACGATGCAGAATATGAAGCTGTCGAAGAAAAATTCGATGAGCTGTTAGACGAAGCAGAATTCGAAGAAGCTTAATCTTCTGCCTCATACAGAAATCTGGATATTTCCGCATCGTGATGATAAATCTTTTTTGCGGCATACAGATGAAGTTCTTTTCGCGTACGGGTAATTCCCACATAAAACATTCTCCGTTCTTCCTCCATGTCAGCCGGAAGAACGGCTTTTTTGTATGGTATGATACCTTCGTTTATATCAATGATATGTACTGTATCAAATTCCAGTCCCTTTGCACTGTGAAATGTGGCCAGTGTTACGGCCTCTTTGGGAACCTTTTCCTGTTTATAAGCCTCTTTTAATTTTTCTGTATACTGCCGGATATGCTCCTGCCAGCTTTCAAATGACGCATACGGTTTGCTGCTTTCCTGCAGCGCATCTATAACATCTATCAATTCATCCTTATCAATCTGATGCCCTCTGGCATATTCTTCTAAAAATCCGTCGTATCCTACGGCCTTGCGGATATAATTAATTGCCGCAAACGGACGCATTTTAGAAATCGCCGATATATCTTTCCAAAGTGTTTCAATCCGTTCTTCCATCCATGGCTGCAAAGAATAAAATGCCTGCCACTTACTAAATACCACCGTTTCTTCCCCCAGACTTTCCCTGCTAAGATAACGTTTCGGCCGATTCATAATCATCAGAAAATCTCTCCGCCTGCGGCTTCCTTCTGCAATCCGCATATATGCATACAAATCTTTTGCAATCCAGTGTTCGTAGAGATTTGGTGCCCTGTCTTTTGCCGTAAACGGAATATTGTACTCCATAAGCTGTTCCATTAAAATCCTCGCCTGTGTATTTGTCCGGAACAAAACTGCCGTCTGTGACAAAGGAGTTTTTCCCATGCGGATTTTATCGATTACTTTCTGGTTTACATCCCGCTGCGTTTCAAACACTTCCGTTGTAATAATACCACACGCTTCTTTTGCCGCCAGAATTTCTTTTGGAAAACGTTCTTTGTTGTGCCGGATAATCTTATCGGCCATCTTCACTACATTTTTCGGGCAGCGGTAATTATAAGAAAGGTTCACAATTTCCACTGTTTCATAATCTTTGGGCAGATGCAGCATAATCTCCGGTTTTGCACCGCGGAAACGGTAAATCGACTGGTCGTCATCTCCTACGACAAAAAGATTCTGTCCCGGTTCTGCAAGCATCCGTACAATATCATACTGGATCTGATTCACATCCTGAAATTCATCTATTAAAATATACCGGTATTTCTTCTGCCATGCAGAAAGAATATCTTTGCGTTCCGAAAACAGCTCATAGGTATAGACCAGCATATCGTCAAAATCAATTTTGCGGTGCTTTCTTAAATATTTCTCATATGACTGAAAAATATGTACAAATACATCTTTGCCGCAGTGGATCGGATAATAATTCGAAAGCGCTATTCTCCCGTTTTTCACAAAGCTTATTTCCGAAAAAATATCCCGCACAAATTCTGCTTCATCCTCATATTCCAGCCGCATGGAGCAGATAATTTCCCACATAAACTGCATCAGCTCTTCCTCACGGATAATACTTGACGCATCCAGGTGATAGGCATGTTTTAATATCATAAAAAAAACCGCATGAAATGTCCCGAACGTGACCCGCTTTCCTTCTTTAGGCATTCTGCAAAGGAAACGCTCTTTCATCTCATTTGCCGCAGCTTTGGTAAAAGTAATTACCAGTATATGAGACGGATCTGTCTTTTCCTGTTTTATTAAGTTTTCGATTCGCATGGTAATTACGGTAGTCTTGCCGGATCCTGGTCCGGCAAGCACCATCATAGGACCGTCAGAATGCATGACCGCTTTCTTCTGTGCCTCATTTAGATTTTGTTTCATAGAATTTCCTTAGATTTGGCTTAGTTTTTCGATTCCCTTACGGATTCTGTTCAGTGATTCTTCTTTTCCGATAATTTCCATAATTTCGGTTGCGCCGCCCGGCGTCATCTGCTTACCGGATACTGCCGTACGAATGGGCCAGAGCACGTAGCCGTTCTTATATCCCTTTTCTTTGATAAATGCAGAAATTACGGCATAAAGCGCATCATTGTCATACGCCTCCTGTGCTTCCAACACAGGAAGAATTTCTTTTAATACGGCAAGCGATGTCTCCGGATTTGTCTTCATTTTCTTATGGGTGTACATTGCCGTATCATATTCCGGCAGTTCTTCAAAGAAATCAATATGGCCTGCAATATCCGAAAAAATTTCGATTCTTGTCTGCACCAGTTTTGCAATTTTCTTTAAATCATAATTTTTGGTGACTGTTTTTCTGATGTAAGGTTCCGCCATCTCATAAAATGTTTCAAAGTCCATGGCTTTCATATATTCTCCGTTCATCCACTTTAACTTTGTCACGTCAAAAACTGCCGGAGATTTACTTATGTGATGATAATCAAAGACTTCTGTCAGTTCTTTCAGACTGAAAATCTCACGGTTATCGGAAGGGCTCCATCCCAGCAGGGCAACAAAATTTATAACTGCATCCGACAAAAAGCCCTGGTCAATCAAATCTTCATAAGAAGAATGTCCGCTTCTTTTGCTTAATTTCTGATGTTCTTC
>CAOKHR010000206.1 GCA_948468325.1 uncultured Lachnospiraceae bacterium
CCTGAAAAAAGGAAAAACTGCGAAGATAAAAACGAAGCTTATAAAAGAAAAGAAAACGAAAAAACCAATTATGCATGTTTTTTCTGCAGGAAAAGGAGTCGGCTTCTGGTCGACAGATAAAAAAACAGCCGTTGTCACAAAGAAAGGAAAAATAAAGGCGCTTTCCAAGGGAACGTGCAGAATCTTTGTTATGGCGGAGAACGGAGTAAAAACCAGCGTAGAGGTCATAGTGAAATAGCGGCTGCAGCCGCTCCCCAGCGGGAGCGGCGCCGCGGATTTTCATAATTATTTCAAAAGAGGGCTGTCGGTTAATACTGATTTTTAGGCTCTAAATCTTAAAATACGAATCTCCCATAGAAATCAACGTTTTGAATACCTGTTATTCTGTGAGAGATTCTTTTTTTCTTTAATTACGGCAGATTCTTCTTGCTGCAATAACCGTTGTCTGCTGCGTGTGGAAAGTATCGGGGATGGCGCCTTTTCGGCAGGCAGGAATAGAAAAAAAGCAGATTGCCGTATGGTGTGAGGTATGCTATAATTCGTCCCAGAGCAGTTATGTTACAAGGTGGTAGCCTCCCTAACTTCACAAAAGAAGGGAGGTGACGCGTATGAATACATACCAGATTTTAAGCCTGTTGTTTTTGGGCGGTAATTTTCTTATTGCGTTGCTTTCCTATATTGATAGGAATAACAAGTGAAATAAATAAGCCTACCTTGTACTTTGCCGAGGACAGGTAGGCTTATATAGCTATTTGCGGAGGTTAACCACGCTTGTGGGCGGCTGCTCCTTTTCTATAATATAGCATCTCTGAATCTGAAAATCAATATATTTTTGAATCCTGGATAGTGTAACTTTACTTGGGGGTTTCAATAGGCAGACTATCTCCTTTAATTTCTGAATCTGTCTATCAGCATACGCTGTCAATCGCACTACGAAAGAGAAGCTTCCCTGAGATCTCGCTGCTTATGCTTGCCCGCAGCGCTTCTATATATTTTCCGTTTGCTCTGCTGTGCTTCTTTTCCCATGACAGGATCTCGCTTGCGCTGAAATATCTTTCCTCTTCCTGTTTTTCTCCTGTTCCCCCATCTTTCTGCTGCTTTACCAATTCCAGCATGTCCCCTCCGTTTTTCCAGTAGATCCTGATATGCGACAAGCTGTCTGCCCCCTGCCTGCTCCATCCCATCGGACGCGAACTCATCCTTGCTGACAGTACATGGCTGATATGCCCCTCCGTACTGCTCCCCATTACCCCTTCCTCTTGTTTTATCCGTCTGCGGATCCCCTGCCAGTTATTTTTTATGTACTTCCAGCTTTCCGTAAGCTTCTTTCCTCCTTTTTCCCCCAATCCTGCACCGGCCTGCGCCGCCCATTCCTCCAGCTTTTTTCTGTTTCCATTCTGGATCCATTCCTGCAGTTTTTTCTCTGCTGCTTCCCTCTCTTCTTCCACGCCGCCGTCTGCTGCCAGCCGCGCCATCTTTCTTATATACTTCTGAATATGGAACTCATCCAGCACAAACTCCGCGCCCAGCATTTCCATCCCTTTTTTCATCCATCCCCCGCCATCAGACTGGAAATAAATTTTTTTGATCCCTTCCGTTTCATACTGTCTTTCGATATATTCTTTTACCTCTTTCCATAGCTTTTCATTGTCTTTTCCCCGGTAAAGCCCTCCAAAATATACCACATTTTTTAGCACTTTCCTTTTTTTATCTTCCCCGCCGTCTGCATATCCTTCATGCACATAGACGAGCTTTACAATCTGTCCGTTGTCCGCATGCCCCTTATACCGTCTGACGTCCCCTTTCTTTTCCTTATACTGCAGGGCAATATGGTCCTCGTCAGCCTCTACATACAGATACTCAGCTTTTCTTTTTTCAGATGCTTCTTTCCGGCTTTCCGATGGCGCTTCTGTGCTGTGTACCCGGCGCATTACGGTCTCCCTGCTCACTCGTTCCTGCCCCTGGCATGCATTTCCTCCGGCTTTTTCATAGCTGGCCTGCGCCGCCGCTGCCAGCATGCCTGCCGCTGCCCCGCCGCTGATACGTGTGTGGGGTTCCCATCCCAGTATCCTGTCCAGCAGGTACGCAGTTTCTCCTGTTTTCTTATTTTGGAAACGGGTACGGATAAATGTGATGCTGCCCAAAGGCGTAAGTATGTTTTTCTGGCCGCGGTCTTTCACCTGCCAATCGAGACACCTTTTCAGACTGTCCTCTATGAGGGTATTACATTCTTCCAGCCATCCGCAGATAAAATGGCACGCTGTTTGGAGGAACACTTTCCAGACTTCATCCACACATTTGTCAAACATTGCAGGGCTTTCCATAAAATTCAATTTGATCTTTTCCAATTCAGGTATTCCATTTTCCGTAAAATACTGTATACTATTCTTCATAGGGAACCTCCTTTTTATGCAGGTGTTTTTGGGTTGATTACATTGTAGCATAAAAAACAAGTGTTCCCTATTATTTTTTTGAAAAATTCCCCAAGTAAAGTTACACTATCTGAATCCTGGGATGCTCTTTCACAACAGTGAAGCCGAAAGGCCGAATTGCTGCGCTCTTTAGGATACGGAAGATAAAAGGGTTTTTCACGCGGAAAAAATTGTAAAAGCAATTGCAGAGGAGGTATCTTAATGAAATTTAATGGAAAAAGACTGACAGCGGCTTTGATGGCAGCGGTTTTATGGCTGTGTGAAGCGGACATTCCCGTTTATGCACAGGCAGGAGAGGCGGATTCTCTGGAGACGTCTGTAACCGGACAGGGGCCGGAAGAGATTATAGGAGATGAAACTGTTATTTATGAGCAGGAATTTCCGGAAGAGGGCATAAAGGTCACTTTAAACGATAAAGAGGAAGTCATTCCGGAGCAGGCTGACGTCTCGATTACTCTGATTGAAGAAGAGAATGGACTGGAGTACATCAAGGGTGAAATTCAAAACAAAATGGAGGCAGTAACGGCGGAAAGAATGAAGTCTTCTAATGCAGAAGACCAGTCTCTTTTTGGCAGATATTATGACCTGACGCCGGTTGTTGAAGATGTATATGCCGTTGATTTTGAAATAACATATCCAGATGATGCAGGAAATCTCTGCATTTTTGAACCGGAAGACGGGCAGACGATAGAAGTGTCAATCGAAGCAGACGGGTTAGCCGATACAGTAGCAGACGAAATGTGTGAAGCTGAATTATTTCATAATCCCCCAAAGAATGTTTCGCTGTATGGCAGCAGGCAGTCGTCTGCGGGGGCAAAAAAATCAAAAGAGGCGGAGCTTCTGACAGAAAATGCCGTAGCAGACGGAGACAGGATTACTTTTGATGCAGAGCATTTTTCCGTTTATACAGTGGCTGTTGTAAGATATGCAGCAGATGCAGACAGTGAGGTTTTAGCCGCACAGACAAGGGCATGGAATATTATCAATACTTATGTTGACCCGGAGTATTTTCTTACAGATCCTTACAAAAGTACAATGAATGAGGCGCAGTACCAGGAATTGCGTGCAGCGGCGGAAAATGCGGCTGCAGGATATACGGCGCAGTATGACAAAATAAAGGCGGTTACTGAGTTTGTGGCGGAGCGCACCTATTATGATTATAAATATATCAGTGATAAGAAAAAATATCCTACTTATGTTAAACCATATGAAGTTTATACACAGAAAAGGACGGTTTGTGCGGGATATTCCTATCTGCTCAACACCCTGCTTATATCAATCGGGATTCCATGTATTATTATGCCTGCAAATAATCATGCGTACAATGCGGCATATGACAGTACAAATCAAAGATGGATTTTTATGGATTCGACCTGGTGCAGCGGCAACAAATATACTGTAGATGACGAATTTCAGTATGGGGGACATTCCACGCATTATTTTGATATGCCGCTGGAAGAGATTGCAAAGCTGACGAGTCATGAAGTATATTCTATAGACGGACTGTTAGACAGCATGGACAATTCCGCGTATTACAGAATGGAAACAGAGCACGATACAACACAGCCAAAAGACGATCTGATCTGGAGAAAGGGCAACTGGCATCTTGCCGTATCAGGAGCAAAAAAGAATGCGGTAAAAACAGCGCCGCGTTTTGCAGATTTGGAAGTGACAGAAGTAGCAGGCCGTGCATTTGATAAAAATACACAGATAACAGCGGTTGATTTGTCGTCATCCAATATTGAATCTATTGGTTACGCATCGTTTTATGAATGCAAATCGTTGGAAACAGTAGTAGTTCCGTCTGCTTTGAATGACATTGATGAGTTTGCGTTTCATGGATGTGAGAAGCTGAAAAACATGGATTTATCCTCGACAAAAGTAACGAAAGTGAGTAAGGCGGCTTTTCAGTCATGCAAATCGTTGGAAACAGTAAAAGTTCCGCCTGCATTAAATGAAATTGACGAGTTTTCATTCAACGGATGCGCAAATCTGAAAAAAGTCGATTTATCCTCAACAAAAGTGACAAAAATGAGTAAAGAGGCTTTTCAGTCATGCAAATCACTGAAAACGGTAAAAGTTCCGTCAACATTAAATGAAATTGGCGGGTTTGTATTTAATGGATGTGAGAAGCTGAAAAACATGGATTTTTCTTCAACAAAAGTAAAGAAAATAGACGGGGCAGCTTTTCAGTCATGTAAATCATTAGTGTCTGTTGATTTTCCGGCAGGATTAAAAGAGATAAACGACTATGCATTTTTCAACTGCTCAAAATTAAAGGAAATCAATCTGGCAGGGACAAAAGTTTCTTCGATTGGTTATGTAGCGTTTTATGGCTGCAATAAGGCGAAAAATATTTATCTTCCGTCTACCGTAAAATCAATTGGAAAATTAGCATTTG
>CAOKHR010000207.1 GCA_948468325.1 uncultured Lachnospiraceae bacterium
GATTCCAGAACTGTGTGCCGATATATCCGCAGGTCCGTCTTGCCACATTCATTTTATCCTGATTCCGGTTGCCGCAGTTCGGGCATTCCCATACAAGCTTGCCGTCTTCATCCGTCACAATTAAAATTTCTCCGTTGTAACCGCATTCCTGGCAAAAATCACTTTTGGTGTTTAGCTCTGCATACATAATATTTTCATAAATATGCTGCATCACGGCAAGAACGGCTTCCAGATTGTCCGTCATATTCGGCACTTCCACATAGCTGATGGCGCCTCCCGGAGAAAGCCGCTGGAACTGGGCTTCAAATTTTAACTTTGTAAAAGCATCAATTTCTTCACTGACATGTACATGATAACTGTTTGTAATATAATTTTTATCTGTTACGCCTTCAATTATACCAAAACGCTTCTGCAAACATTTTGCAAATTTGTATGTCGTAGACTCTAATGGCGTTCCATATACGCTAAAGCCAATATTTGTCTCCTTCTTCCATTGTTCGCAGGCATCGTTCAAATGCTGCATAACAGCAAGCGCAAACGGCGTCGCTTCGGGATCGGTATGGGATTTGCCGGTCATATAATACGTACATTCGCAAAGCCCTGCATAACCTAAGGATATGGAAGAATAGCCGTCATATAAAAGCCTGTCAATCGCTTCCCCCTTTTTCAGTCTGCTTAACGCCCCGTACTGCCAGAGAATCGGCGCAACATCAGACGGCGTTCCTTTCAGACGGTTGTGGCGGCACATCAGCGCTTCTTTGCAAAGTGCCAGTCTCTCATCAAAAATCTCCCAGAATTTATCCATATCTTTCCCTGAGCTGCAGGCAATATCAACCAGATTTAACGTTACAAC
The DNA here is from genome assembly GCA_948468325.1 of uncultured Lachnospiraceae bacterium. Lineage (GTDB taxonomy): Bacteria > Bacillota > Clostridia > Lachnospirales > Lachnospiraceae > Roseburia_B. Next base: position 854 of record CAOKHR010000207.1, read on the forward strand.
TCCCTGATTAAATCTTCCGTAAAACTTGTATCTGTCATTTTCATCTTTATATAAATTTAAGAAAGAACGGCATCCCATACACGGATAACAGTTTCCGTCTTTTAATTCCCGCATCACTTTCTGGGAAATATAATCCGGTACCATCCGTTTTGCGGTACACTCCGCTGCCAGCTTTGTCAGATACCAGTATTTACTGTCTTCTGTAATATTGTCTTCTTCCAGAACATAAATAAGCTTTGGAAAAGCAGGCGTAATATATACGCCGGCTTCATTTTTGACGCCGCCGATTCTCTGCTTAAGCACTTCCTCAATCACAAGCGCAAGGTCATCTCTCGTTCTGCCTTCCGGCACCTCGTCCAGATACATAAAGACTGTGACAAAAGGCGCCTGTCCGTTTGTCGTCATCAGCGTAATCACCTGGTACTGGATCATCTGTACGCCCCGGTTAATTTCTTCCAATACCCTTGACTCCGCCACATTGTTTAACTGCTCTTCATTTAAGCTGATCCCGGCCGATTCAAATTCCCTGCGGACTTCTCTGCGGAATCTGTGTCTGCTGACATCTACAAACGGCGCAAGGTGCGACAGGGATATGCTCTGTCCGCCGTACTGGGAGCTTGCAATCTGGGCGATAATCTGTGTTGCAATGTTGCATGCCGTAGAAAAGCTATGCGGCTTTTCGATCATCGTTCCGCTGATTACCGTTCCGTTCTGCAGCATATCTTCTAAATTTACAAGGCAGCAGTTATGCATATGCTGTGCAAAATAGTCGGAATCGTGAAAATGGATAATTCCCTGTTCATGAGCCTCCACAACCTCCTGCGGCAGCAGAAAACGGCGTGTAATGTCTTTGCTGACTTCTCCTGCCATATAATCTCTCTGTACGCTGTTAACCGTCGGATTTTTATTTGAATTCTCCTGTTTGACTTCTTCATTGTCACATTCTAAAAGCGTCATAATCTGCTTATCCGTAGAATTGGCTTTGCGGACTAACGCTCTTTTATAACGGTACGTAATATAATTGCGCGCAACTGCAAATGCCTGCTGCTGCATAATTTCATTTTCAACCAAATCCTGAATTTCTTCTACGTTTAATGCCCGTCCCATTTGACTGCATATTTCTTCAATGCGGGCACAGATTTGTCCAATCTGTTCCAATGACATTTTTTCACTTTCCAGCACGGTATTATTTGCTTTTATAATTGCAGCCTCAATTTTGGAAACATGAAAATCCTCTTCTGTTCCGCTCCGTTTAATAATTTTCATATCGAAATCCCTTTCCGTTTAACTATATATTGTATTCGTTTTTCACGAAAGCAATCAGATTGTACCATATATAGTATAACCCGTCAACAGGATTTTTATCTGCCGCATATCTTATTTTCAAGTAAATGAAAATTCGTTCTGTACATTATGTAGTTTTTATGGTAATATTCATCTAGTATTTAAAACTACATGAAATAGAAGTCTTTAACATAAAATATAGAGATTAGTTTTGGAGGTGGCGAATGTATAAAATAATTATTGACAGCTGCGGAGAATTGACAGAAGCGTTAAAATCAGATGGGCACTTTAAAAATGTTCCGTTGGAAATTGAAATAGACGGACAGAGAATTGTCGATGACGAAACGTTTGACCAGCTTTCTTTTTTAAAAAAAGTAAAGGAAAGCCCGTCCGCGCCAAAATCTTCCTGTCCCGCTCCGGAAAGCTTTCTGGAATTATACAAAGAAGAAGCAGACCACATATATGTGGTTACCTTATCAAAAGAACTCAGCGGCTCTTACAACAGTGCACAGCTTGCAAAAAAACTTTTCACTGAAGAATTCGGCGGCGCAGAAAAAAAAATATATGTCTTTAACTCCAGGTCTGCATCTGTCGGCGAAACATTAATCGGCATGAAAGTGCAGGAATGTGAAGAATCAGGAATGACTTTTGAAGAGACGGTTGAACATGTAGAACGCTATATCAGTGAGCAGCGCACTTACTTTGTACTGGAAACATTAGAAACGCTGCGCAAAAACGGCCGTCTTAGCGGTTTAAAAGCCCTGGCCGCCAGCGCATTAAATATTAAACCTATCATGGGTTCGACGCCGGAAGGTGAAATCTGCCAGCTCGGCCAGGCACGCGGTATGAATAAGGCATTAAAAAAAATGATACAGGAAATGCTTGCTTCTGTAAAGAACAGTGAAAAGCGTATCCTTGCCATTTCCCACTGCAATTGCCCGCTGCGTGCGAAAGCCGTCAAAGAAGAACTTTTAAAATCAGCAAAATTTAAAGATATTGTCATTGCAGATACTGCCGGAATCAGCAGTATGTACGCAAACGACGGCGGTATTATTATGGTGGTATAAAATTCCTATGAACGATCAAGACATTATTTCTATCATTGAAAACAAAAGCAGATTCGGCACTCTGCCCGGCGTTATACTCAGCCAAAATTTGCTGGCTGCTGTAGGCAATCCCCAGAAAGAGCTTGCATTTATCCATATTGCAGGCACGAACGGGAAAGGCTCTACGGCAGCTTTTCTATGCTCTGTTTTAACTGAAGCCGGAATCAAAACCGGCCTGTATACTTCGCCTCATCTGATTAATTTTACTGAACGGATTCAGATAAACGGCAGACAGATTTCCCAAAAAGATGCAGCCAGAATCGGACAGATGCTCCTGCAGCTGGACCTTGAAACAGCTCCTGCAATGTCAGACTACTGTATGGCAATGGCAATGCTTTATTTTAAAGAGCAGGACTGCCGCCTTGTTCTCCTGGAAACAGGCCTTGGAGGACGGCTGGATTCTACAAACGCCATTGATTCTCCTCTTGTCAGCATAATTACAAAAATCGGATACGACCATACAGCCGTCCTTGGCGAAACACTTGCGGAAATTGCAGCAGAAAAAGCCGGTATTTTAAAGAAAGGCACAAGAGCCGTTTTTGAAAGCCAGCATCCGGATGTAAGCCGGGTTTTGATAAAGCGCTGTAATGAACTGCAAATTCCGTTTAAAATCATAGACACTGACCGTATCATTTCTACAGATTCCGGTTTTTCTTATCCCGGAGAAACGCCTTACCAAATGCGGATGCTTGGGGAATTTCAAAAGGAAAATGCCCTGGCCGCCATACTTGCCGCAAGAGAACTTATCTCTCTTTCCTTCCCGATTGCGGAAGCCGCCATGCACAGGGGAATTGCAAAGGCTCTTTGGAGCGGCAGAATGGAAATCATCTGCGAAAACCCGTTTCTCATCATTGACGGCGCCCACAACTCAGACGGTACAAAAGCATTGATGGAAAGCCTCTCCGTCTTATACCCCGATGAAAAATTTCATTTTATTATGGGCGTACTGGCCGATAAAGACTATAAAGAAATGGCTGCCCACATGATCCCTTTTGCCCGGAAAGTAACTGCCTTCACACCGGAAAGCAGCCGGGCGCTGCAGGGTGAAACGCTCGCCGCCTATATCAGAACCTTTGGAATCCCTGCCGTATATACACACCATCTGGCAGAAGTTTTTGCACCGTTTTTTACAGAATACCGCAAAACAGATTTGAAAATACGGACCGTAGCATTCGGCTCGTTATCTTTTATCGGTGAAATAAAAAAATTTTTTTCTTGACAAATATATTTTTTTGTATTATTGTATTACTCAAGTAGTACAATAATACAATGGTACAATTGCAGGAGGTGATCAGATGCCATGGAACTTAAATTCCGACCGGCCGATTTTTATGCAGATTATTGAGATTATACAGCTCGACATTATTTCCGGCAGATATGCCCCCGGCGAAAAGCTTCCTTCCGTACGGGACCTTGCTTCGGAAGCCGCCGTAAATCCCAATACCATGCAGAAAGCGCTTTCCGAGCTGGAGAGAAGCGGACTTGTATATTCCCAGCGTACCAGCGGGAGATTTATCACGGAGGATACAAAGATGATAGAAAAATAGATCGGAAGAGCACACGTCTGAACTCCAGTCACGAAT
>CAOKHR010000208.1 GCA_948468325.1 uncultured Lachnospiraceae bacterium
GGCAGTGGATCAGAGCAGAATTCGTAATTTTTGTATCATCGCACATATAGACCACGGAAAGTCAACACTGGCAGACCGGATTATTGAGCAGACCGGACTTTTGACAAGCCGCGAGATGCAGGCACAGGTTTTAGACAATATGGATTTGGAGAGGGAGAGAGGAATTACCATCAAATCCCAGGCAGTCCGCATTATTTATAAAGCAAAAGACGGAGAAGAATATATTTTTAACCTGATTGATACACCGGGGCATGTGGATTTCAACTATGAAGTTTCCAGAAGTCTGGCGGCCTGTGACGGTGCAATCCTTGTGGTGGATGCAGCGCAGGGGATTGAAGCGCAGACTCTGGCAAATGTATATCTGGCGTTAGACCACGACCTGGATGTGATGCCGGTCATTAATAAGATTGACCTGCCGAGCGCGCAGCCGGAGATGGTAATTGAAGAAATCGAAAACGTCATCGGCATTGAAGCGCAGGATGCACCGCAGATTTCCGCAAAAACAGGGCTGAATGTGGATCAGGTATTAGAGCAGATTGTGACTAAAATTCCTGCACCCAAAGGAGATCCCAAAGCTCCGTTTCAGGCATTGATTTTTGATGCGGTATATGATTCCTATAAAGGAGTCATTGTATTTTGCCGTGTAATGGAAGGAACTGTAAAAGTGGGAGATACCATCCGCATGATGGCGACAAAAGCGGAAGATGATGTTACAGAAGTCGGATATTTTGGAGCCGGACAGTTTATTCCCTGTGATGATTTAAGCGCGGGAATGGTAGGATACATTGCAGCGAGTATTAAAAATGTAAGCGATACACGAATCGGTGATACGATTACCAATGCAAAACGTCCCTGTGCCAGCGCGCTTCCCGGTTATAAAAAAGTAAATCCGATGGTATACTGCGGACTGTATCCGGCGGACAGCGCAAAATATACGGATTTGCGGGAAGCATTGGAAAAACTGCAGATTAATGATGCATCGCTTTCCTATGAGCCTGAGACGTCGCTTGCTTTAGGATTTGGCTTCCGGTGCGGTTTTTTGGGACTTCTGCATCTGGAAATTATACAGGAGCGTCTGGAGAGGGAATTTAATCTGGATCTGGTAACGACGGCTCCGGGTGTTATTTACAAGGTTTATAAAACAAACGGGGAAGTGATTGATCTGACCAATCCTTCCAACCTTCCGGACCCGTCTGAAATTGATTACATGGAAGAGCCTTTTGTATCCGCAGAGATTATGGTGACAAGCGAATATGTCGGCGCCATTATGAAGCTCTGCCAGGAGCGGCGCGGTATTTATATCAGTATGGAATATATGGAAGAAACGCGTGCGTTAATTAAATACGAACTGCCTTTAAATGAAATTATCTACGATTTCTTTGACGCTTTAAAATCACGTTCCAGAGGATATGCGTCGTTTGATTATGAGCTTAAGGGCTATGTGCGGTCCGATTTGGTGAAGCTTGATATTTTGATTAATAAAGAGCCGGTAGATGCATTATCTTTTATTGTATTTAAAGACAGCGCCTATGACAGGGGAAGAAAAATGTGCGAGAAGTTAAAGGGAGAGATTCCGAGACATCTGTTTGAGATACCGATACAGGCTGCAGTCGGAGGGAAAATTATTGCCAGAGAGACGGTAAAGGCAATGCGCAAAGATGTGCTTGCCAAATGCTACGGCGGTGATATTACGCGTAAGAGAAAGCTTTTGGAAAAGCAGAAAGAAGGCAAGAAGCGGATGCGCCAGGTAGGAAGTGTGGAGATTCCGCAGGAAGCATTTATGAGTGTGCTGAAATTAGATGAGGATTAATCAATGAATGAATTGGAATTATATGTCCACATTCCGTTTTGTATGAAAAAATGCAATTACTGCGATTTTTTGTCCGGACCGTCAGATGAGAAAACACAATTTGACTATATGGAAGGTTTAAAAAGGGAAATTGCCTTTTACGGCGGCATGTACGGCAGAGTGAGGCTTAGTACAATTTACATTGGCGGGGGCACGCCTTCCTGGCTGCAGGAATCTTATATAGAAGAGCTGATGGAAGTGATTTGCCGGAGCTTTTCAGTAGGAGAAGATACGGAGATTACGATTGAATGCAATCCGGGAACTTTGACAAAGGGCAAACTGGACTGTTACAAAAGAAGCGGCATCAGTCGTTTAAGCATCGGGCTGCAGTCCGCGGATGACGGGGAACTGAAACTTCTTGGCAGGGTGCATACATATGACCAGTTTCTGCGCAATTATGAACTGGCAAGAACATGCGGATTTGCTAATATCAATATTGATTTGATGGACTGTCTGCCCGGACATACGCCGGAAAAATTTTATCGGACGCTGATGAAGGTTGTCCGGTTAAATCCGGAGCACATATCCTGTTATACATTGACAATAGAAAAAGGGACGCCTTTTTATGACCGCTATAAGTTTGATATGGTGAAACTGCGTGCAGGAATGGAAACGGAGGAGCTTCCTATGGAAGATACGGCATATCAAATCGGAAAGATGACGCAGGATGTTCTGGCACAAAACGGTTACATGCAGTATGAAATTTCCAATTATGCCAAAAAAGGCTATGCATGCAGGCATAATATCGGTTACTGGCAGAGAAAAGAATATTTAGGCGCCGGGCTTGGAGCAGCATCGCTGATTGATGAAGTGCGTTACAGCAATATTCGCGATATAGGAGAATACATAGAAAAATCATTCCGTATTGAAAGAGAAATGATTACAGATGAAAAATCAGAAAAGTCAGTCTGCGGTACGAATCTTCATGCAGACGCCTGTGTTATCAGCAGGAATGCGCAGATGGAAGAGTTTATGTTTCTGGGCCTGCGCATGAATGAGGGAATTGAAAAAAGCAGGTTTTACCAAAAATTTGGTTTTACAGTGGATTTTATATACAAAGAAGTGATTGAAAAGCTGATTTATGAAGGCTTGCTTGCTGAGACGCCCGGACGGCTGTATCTGACAGAGACAGGCATGGATTTAAACAATTACGCAGTATCTCAGTTTTTGTTTTAGAGATATGAGAATACAGGGGGATAAATGATGAATATATGTAAAAATTGCGGATGTAAAAACAGTGTTCACGACAGATTCTGCAGAAATTGCGGAAGCGTGATTCAAACAGAAAAAATATACCGGCCTTCCGGCAAGAAGAATGCCTGGATTCTCGTTATGCCTGTAGTTACGGCAGTTCTCGTTGTTGCGATTGCGGTTGCCGCATATGTCATAATCAGAAATGACAGCAGCAAAGGAGACAGTGTTGACAAAGCTGCTGCCCGGAAAGACCGTAAGGCGGGGCAGGAAGAAAAAATTGACAGTACAGAAGAAGATTTTCCAACGGAAAAGGCTGCTGATGAAAGTGAGATTAAAGAAGAAGAAACAGGAATTTTTGCATCTATGCCGTCACATTTTGCATTCAGCAGCGGCGCCGGGGGCTGGGGAACGGTGATAGAGCTTTCAGCAGACGGCACGTTTACCGGAAGCTATTCAGATTCTGACATGGGGGATATGGGAGAAGGATACCCGGGCGGAACGGTTTACATATGTGATTTCAAGGGGAAATTTTCGGAACCGAAAAAAATGGATGATTACACCTGGTCCATGGAGTTAGAATGGCTGGAAACAGAAAGCAAAAGCGGAGAGATATATTTTGAAGACGATATAAAATATGTCTATTCCGATCCGTACGGACTGGAAGATGCAGATACGCTGATGATTTATCTGCCGGGGAGTCCGGTGGAGTTTTTGCCGGAGGAGTTTAAATCATGGGCACACTTAAATCCCGAGGACCAGACGCTCCCATACTACGGAATTTATAATGTGAAAGGACAGAAAGGGTTTGTCAGTTATGACTGAAAACGTATCGTTCCGTTGGTTGTCAAATGATTTGAGATATGGTATGATTTGAATAAACGAGAAGACATAAATCAGGCACTGATTAAGGAGGATACATATGAAGTATAAAGCATTATTAGCAGGGAAAAACAACTCTATTATTGATGACTTTTTTACTCAGATGAATGACAGTTTTGAAGTTATGACTACTTCAATCCGCTATGAAGACATTGTAAGGCATCTGCAGTATTTTAAACCGGATCTGCTGGTATACTGCATTTATAATGAGAACGGAGAGTCTTTCAGCCAGATGTCAAATGTCAAGGATCAGCTGACAAGATTAAGGATACCGTTTGTTCTGATTGGGTCGAAAGAAGACTGTGAAGAATTTGAGCGGATTACAATTAAAATTTCAGATCTGACGCTGCTGAAACCGCTGACGGCAGATGCGGTTAAAATTCAGATTTCCAATTTTATGAGAGGCTGGAAATCCTTACAGAAGAAAGCAAATATCAAACAGGCAGAAACAGCCGCGGCAAAAGAAGAGAATGCACCGGCAGAAGATGAAAGCCCTAAGACCGGAAATCGCAAGCACATTCTGGTGGTAGACGACAGCCCGATTATGTTAAAGACATTAAAAGAGCATCTGCGCGACAGATATGATATTGCAACGGCAGTAAGCGGGAAAGTGGCAATGAAATTTCTGGAGCGCAGAAAGACAGATCTGGTTTTGCTGGATTATGAAATGCCGGAAGAAAGTGGTCCGGTGATTCTGGAAAAACTGCGGGCGCAGGAGTCTACAAAGGATCTGCCTGTTATTTTTCTGACAGGAGTTACAGACAGCGGCAAGATAAGAGAAGCTCTTGTATTAAAACCGCAGGGTTATCTGTTAAAGCCGATTGACCACGGAAAACTAATCGAAGCAATCGAAAATGTGATT
>CAOKHR010000209.1 GCA_948468325.1 uncultured Lachnospiraceae bacterium
ATACGTTACATTTCCTGCTTCTTTCTTGAGATTCTTTTCATCAGATGCTATACTTCTATCGTAACCGCACACCATGAGAACAGGAGAATCCTATGATTTCCATAAAAAAAACATTTATCTTAGCAGCGCTTATTTCCTGCATAATCAGTATATGCTCCGGATGCAGTTCTTCTTCAGCATCTTCCCGTACCGTCACAAAGACAGGATTTTATTTTGACACCGTCATTACAATTACGCTGAATAACTGCAGTGATGAAACTCTTTTGGAAGACTGTTTTTCCATTGCCGGACAATATGAAAACATGTTCAGTGCAACGATTGCATCCAGCGAAATTTCTAAAATCAATCAGGCCAAAGGCCATCCTGTCACTGTAAATGACGAAACGATTGCCTTACTGGAAAAAGGAATACATTATTGCGAAATGAGTAACGGCGGTTTTGATATAACCATCGGAAAACTCTCTTCACTTTGGGATTTTTCCGAAAATGAAGGCGCTCTTCCGGATTCTGCCGATCTTGCCGCAGCTGTTTCTACCGTAAATTATCAGGATATTATAATTTCCGGAAATGAAGTACAGCTTACGAATCCCGATGCTGCAATCGACCTTGGAGGCATTGCAAAAGGCTATATTGCCGATCAAATGAAAGCTTATTTAAATGAAAACGGCGTCACCGAAGGCACAATTAATCTGGGCGGAAATGTTTTATGCATCGGGCCAAAAGAAAGCGGTGACAATTACCGCATCGGTATCCAGCGGCCGTTTGATGAACAGGGTGCCGTTGCCGCAGTCGTGGAAGTTAAGGATGGCACCGTTGTTTCTTCCGGAGTTTATGAGCGCTATATTACGGTTGATGATAAAATTTACCATCATATTTTAAATCCCGCTACCGGCTATCCCTATGAGAACGATCTTTTTGGTGTAACGATTCTATGTCCCCACTCGGTCGACGGTGACGGACTCAGCACTGCCTGCTTTTCACTGGGACTTGAGAAAGGAATGGAGCTGATTGAAAGTCTTGACGATACCGAAGCTGTCTTTATTACAAATGACGGACAGTTTCACTGCTCTTCCGGCATCGGAGATACGATTCCTTTTGAAGAACGAAACGACTAGAGCGTGTTTGAAAATTGCTTTCTGGCAGATGTATGACCCACTTAGTGGGAGATTCGTGCCAAATAAGGGAGGCGTAGCGGGCTACGTTGACCGAATTCATGCAGATTGAACTGCTAATGTTCAATCTGATGGTGCGAATATCACGCAAAGTAGGGCGTACAGATGACAGGAATGAATTTTCAAACACGCTCTAATATCCGCTTTTTTCAAAATGCTGGTAATCTTTTACGCTCTGAAAGTTTCCGCCCCAGGTAAAACCGGCATCCGTAAACAGTTGGTATGCCAAATCATTTTCATCAATTTTATAGTCAAATTCCTGTGAACGGTCTGCGTATTCCATACCGGTCTTAGGCTGGCAGAAAACCGTTCCGTCTGAATTTACCTTTACATAAGGGTTATACTTCGGATTTAAATCTATTGCCATGCCATAGCTGTGGTTTGAAAGCTTTGTACTGCCGGCAATCGTTCTGTAATTAAAGGCGGATGTATTGTTGTCCTGCATGGAGGCTTCGTCATCCGCCTGATATTCGTCAATCAAGACCATTTTTTCAATCGGATAATGATTTTCATACAGTTTTTTAAAAATAGAAAGCACTTCCGCCTCTATTTTCTGATTGACAATCATTTCTCCAACATATGTATTTCCGTCAAACCCCACATAAAGCAGTTTCAGATAAGAAAGTTCTGAAATTCCAATATTCTCATTTTCTACATAAGAACACCCATGGATACGGGTAAAAATTTCATCCTGAATGCCTGCGGCAAAAAACAGACGATTCACCAGATTTTCATTTACCATACCGACTGCTGCCATCTCTCCGGCTGAAAGTTTTAAAATTCTGTCTGCCTCCTGTGCCATAGCAGGTACGGCTGCCGCTTCGGTATCTTCTGTCTTTATATCTTCTGCCTTTGTATCCTCCCGTTCTGATAAAACGGGCGCTTCCGTCTCCGATAAAACCGGCTTTTCTTCCTCTGTCCCCATTTCAGGCAGAAAAAATATGCAGACCGCCCCGATTCCAATAATTCCAATCCACAAAAACAATTTTCCTTTTTTATTTTTATATCTCATCTTTTACTCCTCATTTTCATACACTTACGATTCCTGTCTTTCCGCTTCCGTCATATTCTGCACCCACACTCTCTTTTTTACCAGAATAAAACCGATTACCCCTTTCAAAACGTCCATCAGCTGACAGCACAGATAAATCGGCACAATCGGCATCCCTGTATACCTTGTAAGCACAAACGCGAGCGGAATGTCAAAAACCCAGAGATATACACTGTCAAACAAAAACGTAATAAATGTCTTTCCTCCGGAACGCATGATAAAATAAGTAGCATGCAAAAAACCATACAGCGGCATAAGTGCAGAAGCAATCATAATCAACTGCTTCGCAATCTGCCGGACTTCATTAGTCGTCTTATAAATCAGAGGAAAATACGGCGCCAGAAAAAACATTACCGCTCCGATTCCAATACAGCAGGCCACCGAAAAAAAGAGCATTTTCCAGGCCGTATCAACTGCCTCATCCAGTTTGCCCGCACCCAAAAGCTGCCCAACCACGATTGCAACCGCTGAACCAAGAGCAATATATACAACATTAAAAAGATTCGATACTGTCGTGGAAATATTTAATCCGGCTACAACTGCGAGTCCTCTCACCGAATAACACTGGGTTAACATTGCCATACCCAAAGACCAAAGTGTTTCATTCAGCAAAAGCGGCATGCCCCTGACAGTAATCTCTTTTGCCAAAGCAGCCGGAATATGCATGCTCCGGTAAGCTCCGACAATAAAGGGATTTTTCTTTTTGTGGGCATGCGTCCATACGACTACAATGGCGCACTCCAAAAAGCGGGCAATATCGGTAGCAATTGCTGCGCCGGATACTCCCAATGCCGGAATTTCTCCCATTCCGAATATCAGCAGATAATCTAAAATCAGGTTTGTAACAACTGCTGCGACTCCCGCTTTCATCGGCAGAAGCGTTTCTCCGCTTTCCCGCAGCGTTCCGGCATAAATCTGTGTAACAGTTGCCGGAAATAATCCAATTAAAATCAGCCTCAAATACTCATAACCGTACCGATAAGTTGCTTCCAAATCTCCGGCATCGCTTCCCTCATGTAAAAACATGTGAATCAGCGGGTCCTGAAACGCAGAAAGTACAAACACCCACAGCAGCAAAAGGATTCCGCAGCCCAGAATTTTAAAACGAAACGCATGCCGCACTCCCTCGTGGTCTCCCTTTCCGTAAAACTGCGCTCCGAAAATTCCGGCGCCGGACACACAGCCGAAAATACATATATTAAATACTAAAATCAGCTGATTGACAATCGCAACACCGGACATCTGCTCCGTCCCGATGCGCCCCACCATAATATTATCCAAAAGACTGACAAAATTCGTAATACCATTCTGAATCATAATCGGAATCGTCACAAGCATCACTTTTTTATAAAATCTTTTATCTCCAATCAGCAGCTTTCGAAATTTATTCATAGATACCTCCCTGTATTTTACTGCGGCCGGACAATTGCAGACACGCTTAATAAAAAACATCCGCCGTACAAAATATACGGCTTCCCACTTCATCACAATACGAAAGGTGATAAAAACCCGTGAAAGAGATTTTATCACCTTTTTTTGTATGAATCAATGATTTATTTTTTATAAAATAATCTTCTTTGGACACTTCTGGGCACAAACACCGCATCCCGTACATTTCTCCTGATCAATGTATGCAATATTGTCTACGACATGCACTGCATCCGAAGGACAATTCTTCTCGCAGAGCTTACACCCGATACATCCCACGGAACATGCCTTCATCACATCTTTTCCTTTATCCTTGGAATTGCACTGTACCAGATGCACTGCATTGTACGGAACAAGCTCAATTAAATTCTTCGGACATGCAGCAACACATTTGCCGCAGGCTTTGCAGGCTTCTTTATCCACAACTGCAATACCGTCCACAATATGTACCGCATCAAACGGACATGCCTTTACGCAGCTGCCGTAACCAAGACATCCGTAATTACAGCTCTTGGGGCCGCCTCCCGGTACAAAAGCCATCGCAGCGCAGTCCTCAACACCTGTATAGTTGTAATCCCGATTTGCCTTTTCACAGGTTCCGGCACATTTTACAAAAGCTGTTTTCTTCACGCCTTCCCCTGCGGCAACTCCCATAATATCGCCGATTTTAGCTGCAACCGGATCGCCGCCGACCGGACACTGTCCTACCGGAGCTTCCCCTTTTACAATAGCCGCCGCAAGTCCGGAACATCCGGCATAACCGCAGCCGCCGCAGTTATTACCCGGAAGAACGCCCAAAATTGCTTCTTCCCTTTCATCCACTTCCACTTTGAATTTTTCTCCGGAAATCCCAAGGAAAAATCCAATAAAAATACCAACGCCGCCGACAATAACTGCGGCAATGATGATCGCCTGTATACTCATCTTCTCTTTCCTCCTAAATCATTCCTGAGAATCCCATAAACGCAATCGACATCAGGCAGGCTGTAATCAGTACAATTGCCGTACCCTGAAAAGGTTTTGGAATGTCATTATATTCAATTTTTTCACGGATTCCAGCCATAATGCAGAT
>CAOKHR010000210.1 GCA_948468325.1 uncultured Lachnospiraceae bacterium
GAGAACGTTTCTGCGTTCGAAATTCCGGTGCGACGGCAGTTGTAGAAGGCGTGGGAGATCACGGCTGTGAATATATGACAGGCGGACGCGTGGTTGTACTTGGAAAAACTGGCAAAAATTTTGCGGCCGGTATGAGCGGCGGTATTGCTTATGTATTGGACAGTGACAATGATCTGTACACAAGGATAAATAAAGAAATGGTATTTTCGGAGGAAGTATCCGGCAAATATGACGTAATGGAATTAAAAGAGATGATAAAGGAGCATGTTGCACTGACCAATTCCGAAAAAGGAAAAGAAATCCTTGATAATTTCAGTGAATATCTGCCGAAATTTAAGAAAATTATTCCATATGATTATAACAGGATGATGATGGCGATTGTGCAGATGGAAGAGAAAGGCCTTTCTTCCGAACAGGCACAGATTGAAGCATTTTATGCGAGTACAAGGGATTAAGGAGGGGACGCGAGATGGGAAAACCTACAGGATTTATGGAATATGAAAGAGAGACGGCCGAAGCGGCCCGTCCAAAAGACCGTGTGAAACATTTCAATGAATTTCATGTGCCGCTTTCAAAGGAAAAGCAAAGGGCGCAGGGCGCGCGCTGTATGAACTGCGGCGTTCCGTTCTGTCAGTCAGGGTTTGACATTATGGGTATGACAAGCGGATGCCCGCTGCACAATCTTGTGCCGGAATGGAATGATCTGATTTATAACGGAAACTGGGAACAGGCTTATAACCGTTTGAAAAAGACAAATAATTTTCCGGAATTTACATCAAGGGTTTGTCCGGCATTGTGCGAAGCGGCATGTACCTGCGGACATTACGGGGATTCTGTTACGGTAAAAGAAAATGAGTACGGAATTATCGAAAATGCTTACAGTCAGGGCTATGCAGCGGCAAAGCCGCCGAGGGTGCGGACAGAAAAGACAGTGGCAGTTGTCGGAAGCGGTCCGGCGGGCCTTGCAGCGGCAGACCAGCTGAATAAAAGGGGCCATAAGGTAACCGTTTATGAAAGAGACGACAGAGTCGGCGGACTTTTGATGTACGGGATTCCGAATATGAAGCTGGAAAAACATGTCATTGAGCGCAAGATTCAGGTTATGAAAGAGGAAGGCGTTGTATTTGAAACAGGTATAGATGTAGGAAAAGATATAAAAGCTGCAAAGCTGATCAAAGATTATGATGCCGTTATTTTAGCCTGCGGAGCCAAAAATCCAAGAGATATTCAGGCGCCTGGAAGGGATGCGAAAGGAATTTATTTTGCAGTGGATTTTCTTGCGGCGACAACGAAAAGTCTGCTGGATTCCAACTTAAAAGACAATAAATATATTTCTGCAAAAGGCAGAAAAGTGGTTATCATCGGCGGCGGCGATACCGGTAATGACTGTGTAGGAACTGCGATCCGCCATGGGGCGGCAAAGGTGACACAGATTGAAATGATGCCGAAGGCTCCGGATGAAAGAACAGATGACAACCCGTGGCCGCAGTGGCCGAAAATCTGCAAAACGGATTACGGACAGGAAGAAGCAATTGCTATGTTCGGCCAGGACCACAGGATTTATCAGACAACAGTAAAGGAATTTCTGAAAGATAAAAACGGAAACGTTACGGCAGTAAAGACAATTCGGTTAGAACGTAAGAAAGACGAAAAAACAGGACGGATTGTTATGGAGGAAATTGCCGGTTCGGAAAGTAAGATAGATGCCGATCTTGTTCTGATTGCAGCCGGATTTTTAGGCGCGCAGAAGTATGTGGCAGACGCATTTGGCGTGACTTTAAATGAGCGGACAAATGCTGCGACTGCACCGGGGTCTTACGCGACAAATGTAAAAAAAGTATTTACAGCCGGAGATATGCACAGAGGGCAGTCTCTTGTCGTATGGGCAATCCGCGAGGGAAGAGAAGCCGCTAGGGAAGTAGATGAAAGCCTGCTGGGTTATTCCGGTTTGTCAGTGCAGTAGAAGGAATTATTTTCTGGACAAAAAGACCGGTACAGGATAAAATAAAAAAAGAACGAACAGGAGATGATTACAGGGAGGTAGATTAAAGATGAAATGGGGAAAACGTATTCTGGCAGGAGCGCTGACGGCTGTCATACTGTTTGCAGGCCTGCCGGCAGCAGCTTTAAAAGGACGGACGGATGTGTATGCAGCAGAAAGTAATGTTGCGTTGGGGAAGCCTGTGGAAGTGTCGGATACTGAGCCGAATATGGCAGATTGTACGGGCGATAAGGCAGTAGACGGAATTGATGATGGAAACAGCAGATGGTCCAGCGGCTATATGAAGACACTGACACCGAGAGGCGACCAGTGGATTACCATTGATTTGAAAGCCGCTGCAACGGAAGTTACATCTATAAAAGTTGTATTTCATTTGAAAGTCTGGGCTACAAAGTACAGAATTGAGACAGGCAGCAGTCCGGATGGAACATGGGAGCCTGTGAAAAGTATTGAACGGGCGGCTGCGGATGTCAGTGGTATAACAGATAACTTTCCGGCTTCGGAATTAACTGTTTCCTCACTGAAACGTTATGTGCGTTTTTATTTTACGGAGCTGAACTCAGAAGCCGGAGGCCATACTATTTCCATCCGCGAAATTGAAATTATGGGAACACAGACAGGCGTAATTGACGATGTTTCTTCCGCTGCGGAAGCCCTGGCTAAAATTCCCGGCAGTATTACTGTCAGCAAAGCGGATGATACGCTTCCGCTTCCGTCTGTTTCAGACAATTATGAGATAAAAGTATACGGCAGCGAAATAGACAGACTGGTGGACGAGAGCGAAGATGCAAACGGAGCAGTTTCACCGTACCGTATCGGCGACAGAAGTTTCAATGTAATTATAAAAGCGGTAAACAAAGAAAACGCATCCGATACGGCAAAAAAGAATGTCACAGTTACCGTGAAAGGCAATACCGAAAATTATCCGGAATTGTTTCCTGTTGTCAGCCAGCCGAATCCGATGCCGGATGTACTGCCGACGATTCAGGAGTGGTACGGATATGAAGGAGCTTTCCGACTGACGGAATACAGTAAGATTATTGTAAATGATCGGGCAAATGTGGGACTGGATGAAGTGGCAAAAGAGATGCAGGACGATCTAAAGGAAATCTGCGGCAGAACGTTAAAGATAGAGACGGGAACGGCAGGAAGCGAAGGAAATATTTATCTGGAATCTCTGACAGAAGATACTTACGGAACAGGGGAGGAAGGATATTTTCTGGTCAACGGCACGAAAGGTATTGAAATTTATTCTGCGGCCAGAACAGGCATACTCTACGGAACCGTTACGGTGGAGCAGATTCTTTATCAGGATCCGGCGCATGCCATTGTTCCAAAGGGTGTAATCCGGGATTATCCGCTGTATGCTGTCCGCGGCATGATGTTTGACGTTGCAAGAATTCCTACCAGAATACAGTTTTTGCAGGATTATACAAAAATCTTAAAATGGTATAAAATGAATGAAATGCAGCTGCATTTAAACGACACCCAGTGGTCGGAGCCGAACCGGAACGTGGCGGACTGGTCGAAATATGATACGGCCGAAGCGGCGCACCGTCTGGAATCGGAGCTGTTTCCTTCTCTGGCGGTTCAGCCGGCAAAAGCGGAACGGACAGCAATCTCGGGAAAATATCAGGGCGATTACGAAGGACGTTACGATTATTATTACGATACCTATACGGGAAAGAAAGACGAAGACGGCAATGGTACGGAGCTTTATTATACGAAAGAAGAGTACAGAAAACTCCAGGATGCAGCAGGAGACCGGGGGATAAAATTAATTGCGGAGCTGGATACGCCGGGGCATGCGATGCCTTATAATAAATATGTGTACAATAATCAGAAAGAAGTCATTACTTCGCTGGTTGAACTTGGCCGTCTGAACAGGGCTGATTATCTGGACAGCGATGGAAATGTAAAAGACGGAGTGACGTTTTATACCCATAATCCGACGAATTACGAAGTATTTTCCATTGACGACCAGAGCAGCGATGCCGAGACAAGGCAGAATGCCGTCAATGCCAGAATATTTATGAAAGCATTGTTTGATGAATATATGGGTAATATCGAGGGGATAGATCCGCTGTTTACGACAGATACGGTTCATGCCGGCGTGGATGAGTATTGGGACAGATCCGGAAACAATCCGAATGCATTCCGCGATTATATGAACGAAATGTATGATAATCTTTCCGAAACAGACGCCGGAGAGAAAAAAGAAGTCCGTATGTGGGCAGGGTTAAAGCTTATGGGCGGCTCCCAGACGGTAAACAGAGATATTGTCCTTTATATGTGGAATTGCAATTCAGAAGACGATCCGGCAGCCAGACTAAACGACGGGTTCCGTCTGGTTAATACACCGCAGCCTTACTTTTATACAACGCCGGGGCGTTACCACAAAGACATGGTACGGGAAAATTATCTCTATTACAACTGGACGCCGGAAAAATTTACGGACAGCCAGAGTGCCGAAAAAGGTGAGCCGCTGCTGTTAGGTGCAATGGCAGAGCTTTGGGGTGATTCCAACCGTTCCGGAACAACAGAAGCGGATTTGAATGAGCGGTATCTTCGTTCCGTCGCCATGATGAGTGAAAAGACCTGGGGCGGCACAAAAGCAGATGATACGTTTCTTTCTTACGAGCAGACGTTTGACCGCTTACAGGAAGGCCCCGGCACAAAAATTGCAAATACTATTGCAAGCAGGACAAATATCGT
>CAOKHR010000211.1 GCA_948468325.1 uncultured Lachnospiraceae bacterium
GGTCGGATTCGTGACT
This sequence comes from uncultured Lachnospiraceae bacterium, assembly GCA_948468325.1. Lineage (GTDB taxonomy): Bacteria > Bacillota > Clostridia > Lachnospirales > Lachnospiraceae > Roseburia_B. The sequence goes on from CAOKHR010000211.1 coordinate 17, forward strand.
GGAGTTCAGACGTGTGCTCTTCCGATCTCCAGCCAAGCAAAAAAAGAATATGTAAAAAGGAGAATTGCAGCTTCATAAAAAGTACCATTCAATTTCTTACTTTACCTCCTTCCGATGAAAATTTCCATTTACAAAAGAGGCTGCCGCAAATTCCGCTATATACAAAATCATCCATAATTTGTATATGCCGTATTTTGCAGCAGTCTCTTTTAATAAACTGGCTGTTATTTTATTTTTCCTGAAAATTATTCTGCTTTCCAGAGGCCGTGCAGGTTGCAGTATGCATATACTGCCTCTACCTCATCGCCGTCGCAAAGAGCAAAACATACGCCAGGCTCGTCATCCGGACGCAGCGCTTTGCGCTGAACGCCCTGTTTGGTCTGTAAAGACACCCATTCAATATAATGCTCCGGCATCATAGGATGTGCAACGGAGCCTACGTTGACAATTACCTTGTTTCCTTCTACTTTATAGTCCGGAACATGTTTTTCCAATGCCGCGTCGGTTGTTCCGGCAGCCAGCTCCTTCATTTTCTGTCCGCAGCACATAACAGGTACGCCTGCATCCTTTACCATCTCAATAATATTGCCGCAATGTTCGCAAATATAAAATTTTTGTTCCATATTCAATTCCTTCCTTTCTTTCTATTCCTGATTACCGCCGCATCCCTGTTTCTCTGCGCCGCATTTTCCTTCATGATTTCCATGTCCATGATGGCTGCATTCAATTACAGGATTGTAAGAAAGCTCTCCTGCAAGATATTCTTTTACAGCCACATCCGCTTCGCCCGATACACCGCCATAAAGTTCTATTCCCGCTTCTGCCAGCGCCATCTTCGCGCCGCCTCCGATGCCTCCGCAAATCAGAGTATCCACGCCCATATCCTTTAAAAATCCGGCCAGCGCGCCATGGCCGTTTCCATTTGTACCGGCCACCTGTTCTTTTATAATCTGTCCGTCTGAAACATCGTATAATTTAAACTGCTCCGTACGGCCGAAATGCTGAAATATCGTTCCGTTTTCATAAGTAACTGCAATCCTCACTTCTTCTTCTCCTTTCCGGCAGGCCGCCTGATGAAAAACAGCGCCGTCTGCCCTCCTGCAGTTTTTCTGACAATAACGGACTGCGGAACCGTCACAAATCCGGTAATGTCCGCCTGAAATAAAAAGCGGTCTGCCGTTTACAAGGCTCTCCGCAATCTTATTCCTTGCAGATTCATATATTTCAGTTACCGTAGTTCTGGAAACGTCCATCTGCTTCGCGCACTGCTCATGTGTTCGTCCTTCAAGGTCAATCAGCCGGACTGCCTCATATTCATCCAGCGTCAAAACAACCGGACTGCCGCAGGAAATTCCCTCCGGAACAAAACTGTCATAAGACGGCCTGGAACAAATCCTTCTGCATCTGTGCGGTCTTGCCATAAAACGCCTCCATCCATTTCCGTTATATGTCGAAAACAGAATAGCATACTTTGCACAGCAAGACAAGCCTTTTTTAAACTGTTTCACACAAAATTCAGAAAGTTTAAATTTATATTACATTTCCATTTTTTTCCTAATGTTGTATAATCATTGAGGAATTACAGAAAAACCTGAGGTGATTATGTGGAAAAGAATTTAACAACCGGCAGCGTACCCAAAACAGTCCTGTCTTTTTCAATACCATATCTTTTATCCTACTTTTTGCAGACATTGTATGGAATGGCTGATTTATTCATAATCGGACAGTTTAACGGCGTAAAAAGCACAACAGCCGTTTCTGTCGCCAGTCAGGTCATGCATATGCTGACCGTTATTATCGTCGGACTTGCTATGGGCGCGACCGTTATGATTGGCCAATCCATCGGCGCCCAAAAAAGAAAACGAACTTCACTTGCAATCGGAAATACAATTACTTTATTTATGACATTGTCCGTTATTTTGACATTGGGACTGCTTTTAGCTGTAAAACCAATCGTAACTGTTATGTCAACTCCTGCCGAAGCAGTATCCGAAACTGTTTCCTATCTTACCATATGCTTTATCGGAATCCCGTTTATTACCGCTTATAACATTATCTGTTCCATTTTTCGGGGAATCGGAGATTCCAAAAGTCCGATGTATTTTATTGCCGTTGCATGCGCTGCAAATATTGCCCTTGATTATTTCTTCATTGGAAGCATGGGACTTGGTCCGTCGGGAGCGGCCCTTGGAACGACGGTAGCGCAGACAATCAGCGTATTTGTGTCCCTGTTTGTAATTTTAAAACGAAAGACCGGCATCACACTTGCAAAAGAATATCTGACACCGGATAAAAAAACGATGTCAGAATTATTAAAAATAGGAGTCCCTGTTGCACTGCAGGACGGATTTATTCAGATTTCTTTTATTGTAATTACTGTTTTTGCAAATAAACGGGGATTAAATGATGCGGCGGCTGTCGGAATCGTGGAAAAAATAATCGGGATTCTGTTCCTTGTTCCGTCTTCTATGCTTCAAACGGTATCTGCCCTCTGCGCACAGAATATCGGAGCCGGCAATCATACGCGCGCCCGTCTTACACTGCGCTATGCCCTGCTTATAACCGTTACATGGGGAATTTCTGCCTGTCTGCTTATGCAGTTTTATGCGGAACCGTTTATCCGCCTGTTTTCCAAAGAAGTTACCGCCGTTGTGCTGCCCGGAAGCCAGTATATACGGGGTTATGTCTGGGACTGCATCCTTGCCGGAATTCACTTTTGTTTCAGTGGCTATTTCTGCGCATACGGATTATCCGGAATCTCGTTTTTGCACAATTTCCTTTCGATTCTCTGCATCCGCATTCCGTTTTCCTACCTTGCGTCAAAATATTTTACGGACACGCTTTTTCCAATGGGACTTGCTTCTACTGCAGGCTCCGCGCTTTCGGTTCTCATCTGCGCAGGCGTATTTATCCGGATGAACAAACAGAAACTCCCCAAATAGCACTCTGCCGCCCCGATTCTTAAGCGGCATGCATCTGTTTTTATTTGATTTTTACTTTCCTGGAATTGAAACTGCCGGTATAAGTCTGCCCCTTGTATTTTTTAAATGCTTTTACAGTAAAGAAATACGTTTTGCCGGATTTCAGTTTTGTTTTTGTATAGCTGGTTTTCTTAAGCGTCTTTAACTTTTTCCAGGAGCCTTTCGCTTTAGTTTTATAGTAAACCGTATAGCCAGTGGCGCCTTTTACCTTATTCCATGTTATGGTTGCTTTTTTCTTTGCAGCCTTAACTTTAAAATTTACTTCCTTTGGCAATGTCGCCGTATCCAGAGAAACGTACGACTTGCTGTACACCGGTTCTCCGCCCTCCGGTTTTATAAAAGCCCGGATTGCAAAACGGTATTCTTCTCCGGACGTCAGTCCCTTTACCGTATAAGAAACTGCCGCCGCATCCGGCGCCGCTTTTATTTTCCATGCTTTCGCTGCGGTATCGTATTGATAAATTTCATATCCCGCTGCACCGGAAACAGGATTCCAGCTTAATTTCACATTTTTCGCGGCAGAAACAGCTAAAAATCCGGTTACATCCGAAACGCTCAGATTGCCTGCGGGCTCTTTTGTATTTTGATCTTCTTTCGCAAATTTCTCGACTGACTGAATAATCTCATCGGCTGATTGGTAGCCTAAGGTAATTTTCCGTACTTTGTTATTTTTATCAATAATGATAAGAAACGGAAACTGGCCTCCCGTATGATGTTCCAGTCCAATATAAGTAAGGCCGTGATTAAAATTCAGCCCTGCTTCATCCTGACAGAATAAAATCTTTCCGCTCGTATAATTCTTCGCAAATTCCTCTGTCTCCGACTGCGTTGCTCCATACATATCTGCATAAATCACCCGTATATCCGAACGGCTCACCCAACTGCTGCTGTCGATTTCCTGCAGCACAGCCGCCGTAATCGGACAGCCCGTATTTCCGAAAAGAAGAACTGTCGTTTCATTCGGATTGGCTTTTGTGGAAATTACAGAACCGCCGATGGTTTTTAAGCCATAGGCAAAATTTTCATAGCCTTCTCTGGAATCGGAAGGTGTTGTCGTACTTCCCTCTGCGTCAATGTTTTCAAATTTTTTGATTTCTGTTAAAATTTCATCTGCCGTCTTTGCACCCATTGTCAGATTCCGCACTTTATTGTTTTTATCAATCCATACGATAACCGGATAACTCCCTCCCGTGCCTGAACCAAAAAGACCGGCATACCCAATCATGGCAGGAAAAATCGCTTCCTCTTGTTCATCATAGCAAAAAATCATTTCTTTGCATTGATACCCCTCTTCATAGGACACAACTTCATCTTTCGAATGTCCTCTTGTATCTGCAAATATTACCCGAACATCCGAACGATGTACCCAGCTGCAGGAAGAAATGCTGTTGAGTGTTGATCTTGTATACCCGCATCCGGTATGGCCAAAAATCAGAATCGTTGTTTCTCCCGTATGAGCCGTCGTGGAAACAGGCGTATCTTTAGTAGATGTAAATGTATACGCGGGATTGTCAAATTCCGCCGCGTCTGCGCTGGTTCCCGGCATTACGCCTAAAAACAGCAGCAGCAAAAAAACTGCCGTTGTATACAGTGTGTGCAATTTGATAAATTTCTTTTCTTTCATTTTTATAATCCACCTTTCTGCGAAAGGCACCAATGCGTCATGAAACGTGTTAGCTAACTTTCGCTTTCCTAATTTATCTTCC